>JBBIVA010000215.1:0-2024 GCA_037439945.1 Marinilabiliaceae bacterium | reverse complement strand
TTAAAAATAAAAAAGGCAAAGGGTAAAATTGTGAAATTCGTAATAAACCATCCACCCTTTTTAAACAATAATGGAATTATAACCCCGCCTTTTGAAGGAGAGGAGTTTGTAACATCAAATGATTGGTCTTTTTTTCTTGGGGATACTGTTTGGCCACCCTATGAAGATAAAGCCTGTGAATGGGAACTTATCATCTGGCTCGATGGAAAGGAAATTGCGCGTAAAGTGTTTAATATTACTTTATAACTAAGATAGGGTAATACTAAACAAAAAGGTTCCAAATGCAATAAGCACCAACACAATTACAACCTCAACAACTGAATAAATCAAGATTTTCTTTTTTAATCTTGCAATAGACTCAGTTTCTTTTTCACCTGTTCTCTGGATGTTGATTTTCACTTTAAATAATTTATTGAACAAAATAATCTGGTATTGTGTAAATTTTAAAATAACATTTGCAAAGAAAATGAATTATTAATACCAAACCAACCAAGACCTAACGGTTTAGCATTATTTAACTCTTTTTTTGCTTCAACAATAATTAAATTAACAATTCAACTAACAAAATGAACGAAAAATTAATTCTTGTGTTAAATTGTCAATTAAACATATCATAAGCTATACATTAAATCTAAAATGCATAACATCACCATCGCAAACACAGTACTCTTTCCCTTCAATACTCATTTTGCCTGCGTCTTTACATGCCTGCTCAGAGCCATACTTAAGATAATCATTGTATTTAATGACCTCTGCCCTAATAAAACCTTTTTCAAAATCAGAATGAATAACCCCTGCAGCCTGTGGTGCCAAAGCCCCTGCTTTAAAAGTCCAGGCACGTACCTCTTTTTCGCCGGCTGTAAAATAGGTTTTTAAATTAAGTAGTTTATAGGCTGAATGTATAAGTTTAGTAACACCCGACTCTTTTAACCCAATATCTTCCAAAAACATTTGTCTTTCTTCAAATGATTCAAGTTCAGCAATTTCCGATTCAGTCTGAGCCGCAATAACCAATATTTCGGCATTCTCATCATGAATAGCAACCCTCACGGCATCAACATGCTTATTACCTTTTAACACCGAAGATTCATCAACGTTACAAACATACATAACGGGTTTGGATGTAAGCAAATACAACTCGCGGGCAACTTTTTGTTCCTGTTCATTTAGTTCAACT
The DNA here is from genome assembly GCA_037439945.1 of Marinilabiliaceae bacterium. Lineage (GTDB taxonomy): Bacteria > Bacteroidota > Bacteroidia > Bacteroidales > Marinilabiliaceae > CALEUX01. The sequence continues at coordinate 847 of JBBIVA010000215.1, read as the reverse complement.
GTTCTGGCTGATTTACCCTGTAAAAGTGCATTTCTGTATTTGTGTAAAACCTCAACCAGTTTCTTTGAGTCAATATCTTTTGAAACCGAAGCAATTTTCTCAGCTTTAGGTAACCTGGTTTCAATAGTCTCCAAATCCTTTAACTGGAGTTCAACATCAATAACCTCCTTATCGCGCACAGGATTAACACTGCCATCAACATGGGTTACATTTTCATCTTCAAAACACCTTAACACATGAATAATAGCATCAGTCTCACGTATATTTGCCAGAAACTTATTTCCTAAACCTTCACCTTTGCTGGCTCCTTTAACCAGCCCTGCGATATCAACAATTTCAACTGTTGTTGGAACCACTCTTTGGGGTTTAACCAAACGCTCCAATTCAATTAAACGATTATCGGGCACAGTAATTACACCCACATTTGGCTCAATGGTACAAAATGGGAAATTAGCCGATTGGGCCCGCGCATTAGATAAACAATTAAAAAGAGTAGATTTTCCCACATTAGGTAAACCAACAATACCGCACTGTAATGCCATCTCTATATAATATTTTACTTAACAACCAAGAACATACCTGGCCTAATGTTTTTAGCACCCTAACCGGTTCAGGGATATTCTTAAAATCAAATTTTCAGGGTGCAAAAGTACATCAAATTTTCAGGTTATACACTAAATATGTATTAACAAACATTAAAGTAAATCACTTTCAATTTTTCCACACTAAATAAAGCAGTTTTAAAAAACACTATAAATTGAATTAATAAAATGGCTTATTAAAAATTAACAGTTTAACTTTACCTTATACAATAATTATTATAAAAAAATATTATGTACCAAAAAGA
>JBBIVA010000214.1:0-2115 GCA_037439945.1 Marinilabiliaceae bacterium | reverse complement strand
TAATTAGAACTAATTACGATGAAAATATTAATAATTCCAAATTCATTTAAAGGGTCAATAACATCTGCCAGGGCTGCAAAAGCAATTGAAACTGGTATTTTGAGGATTTTAAACAATTGCTGTTGCAAAACCATTGGTTTGGCTGATGGTGGCGATGGTTCATTGGATCTTTGGTTACAAATTACAGGTGGAGAGTTAAAATGCATTAAAGTCGCAAATGCCTGCGGAAAAGAGATAAATGCCGGTTATGGCTGGAACCCTGATTATAAACTGGCTTTTATTGAATCGGCCCAGGCTTCAGGTATAGCGGGTTTAAATAAAAATGAGTTAAACCCATTACTTGCCACATCCTACGGCACCGGGTTAATTATTAAAGAAGCTATTGAACAGGGGGCTGAACAAATATTTATTGCACTTGGCGGTTCAGCAACAATTGATGGCGGTACGGGATTACTTAATGCTCTTAACGTTGAATTTTTTGACAGTAAAGGTAAAAAATTAGGGAATGAGTCAAATTTGCTAACTAAATTCCAGGAAATAAAACTAAATAATTTTATAAAAACAGGCAATCTTATTAAATGGACCATTCTTACTGATGTAAATAATCCCCTTTATGGGGAAACAGGGGCGGCAAAAATATTTGGGGCGCAAAAAGGTGCCACCAGTGAAATAATTGAAATTCTTGATAATAAAATGGTATTTTGGCACAATTTGCTTATTGAAAAAGGGGGTAAAAATATTAGTGACCTTAAAGGTAGCGGAGCAGCCGGAGGTATGGGTACTCCTTTTTTATCTTTTTTTGATGCCACATTAAAACCAGGATTTGAATGGTTTTCGAGTATTATGGGACTTGAATCTATAATTCCTGAATATGATTTAGTAATAACCGGGGAAGGAGAGATTGACAACCAGTCTTTTATGGGCAAAGGGCCGGGTAGTATAGCCTTTCTTGCCAAACAAAACGGATGCAAATTATTGGGGGTTACAGGAAGTTACAAATCTGATAATCAAATTTTTGATTTCGTTTATGAACTTACAAACGGAAATATTACCAGGGAAGAATCAATTCAAAACCCTGAAAAAATGCTTATTAAAGCAGGAGAGGAGTGCGGCCGCTATATTTCAGGGTTAAGTTTTTAGCCTTCCTTCTTAAAACAGGTAACATAAAAACTGCCATTAGAATAATTAAAGTTCCAATATAAAACCCCAACGACATAAATTCCTGTTCCCCAAAAATTAAAAAGGCCAGAATAATCCCATAAATTGGTTCCAGGTTTACAGTTAAAACAACAGTAAAAGCTGAAAGTGTTTTCATAATTTTGGTACTTGCCATAAAAGCGTAGGCAGTACAAACAACACCCAGAATTACCAGGTAAACCCAATCATTTGCTGTAGGCATTGCAATATTGCTTTCAAAATGACCGTTAAAGAACATAAACAAAGTTATTCCGATAAACCCTCCGCCCATTTCATAAAAACTTATGGTTGTTGGATGATTTTCTTTAACAAGCAATTTATTAATAACAATAAACATTCCGGCTAAAAATGCTGATATTAACCCTGTTATAATTCCAAGCACATAACCAGGTTCAAACTGGAAAACAATATAAAGGCCAATTATAATTATTACCCCTGTTAATACTTCGAACCATGAAATAGAGCGTCGAAGGATTGCGGGTTCAAGAAAACTCGTAAAAAGTGTTGTTGATGCAAGGCAACCTAAGGCCACTGAAATAGTTGAAATTTTTATTGAATGAAAAAAAGTTACCCAATGCAAGGCAACAATTAACCCGACACCAATAAAAATTGAAATTTTTTTTAGGCTAACCTTGATTTTTTGTCTTGAAAGAATGAAAATAAAACCAAGCGCAACGAAAGCTATTATCATCCTGTACCAAACCAGTTCAATTGCATTAAGTGTTATTAACCGACCTAAAATGGCGGTAAATCCATATATAAATACTATAAAATGAAGGTGAATCAAATCTTTGCGAATCTTGTCCATGTTGAATTTTAATGCCGGCAAAAGTGCGATTTTTTTCTAATTATTTAAAAAATTACACTACTGTCCGATAAATTTTTCGATAAGATGCTATAATGCCAACTAATTGGGGT
>JBBIVA010000213.1:0-2154 GCA_037439945.1 Marinilabiliaceae bacterium | reverse complement strand
ATAGAAGGCATGTAATCAATAACTTAACATTATTAATTTCTAATGACGGTCATTAGAAAAAATGGCTAAAGACAAATTTGGGTTTAATGCAACCGAGGTTTGACTATTTGAAAAACTTATTGTTAGGAGCACAAAAAAAAGAGGGGGTCTGGGATTTTTAAGACACCCTCTTTATTATTAATAATTAACGACCTAAACAAATATAATGTTTCCCTTTTTTTGTGTATAACAGTTATTATTCGATCCCTGTATTTTTAATGCAATTTAGCCTTATTAACAATAACCCGTTTAAAACTCGGCATTTTTAGGAGTCCTCGGAAATGGAATTACGTCCCTAATATTACCCATACCGGTAACAAAAAGCATTAACCTTTCAAATCCTAATCCGAATCCACTGTGAGGAACCGATCCAAACCGGCGTGTATCAAGGTACCACCACATTTCTTCAACAGGAATATGCATTTCTTTCATCCTGTTTACCAATTTATTATAATCCTCTTCCCGTTGAGAACCACCTATTATTTCACCAATTTGCGGAAATAAAACATCCATTGCCCTCACTGTTCGGTTATCGGCATTAAGTTTCATATAAAAAGCTTTTATTTCCTTTGGATAATCAGTTAAAATTACCGGTTTCTTAAAATGTTTTTCAACCAGATAACGCTCATGCTCGCTTTGCAAATCGGCGCCATACCCTGAAACAGGATATTTAAACTGACCCTTTTTATCAGGTTTAGAGTCAACCAATATATTTATAGCTTCACTGTAAGTAAGTCTTACAAAATCATTTTCAAGCACAAACTTTAATTTTTCAATTAACTCCATGTTTCGATCTTCAGCTTTTTTGTCTTTTTCCTCTTCAACTAACCTTTGGCTTAAAAACTGCAAATCATCAAAGCAATTATCTAAAGCATACTTAATCAAATACTTGAGAAACTCCTCTGCCAAAGCCATATTATCATTAAGGTCGTAAAAGGCCATTTCTGGTTCAATCATCCAAAATTCAGCCAAATGGCGTGAGGTATTTGAATTCTCAGCTCTGAAAGTTGGCCCAAATGTATAAATCTCAGAAAGAGCCATAGCAGCTAATTCCCCTTCAAGCTGTCCTGATACAGTTAGGTTGGTTTGTTTACCAAAAAAATCCTGTGTAAAATCCAAACCGCCGGTTTCATTTTTCGGAATATTATTGAGATCAAAGGTTGTAACTTTAAACATTTCACCGGCGCCTTCTGCATCTGATGCAGTAATAATGGGAGTATGAATGTTAACAAATCCTTTTAATGAAAAAAAGTTATGAACCGCAAAAATCAGTTTATGCCTTACCCGGGCAATTGCCCCGAAAGTATTTGTACGAAAACGCAAGTGAGCTATTTCACGTAAAAATTCCAATGAATGTTTTTTGGGTTGTAACGGATATTCATTGGCATCACATAATCCAATAACATCAATCTTATTTGCTATTAATTCTACAGATTGACCGGTTCCCTGTGATTTATTCAGGGTTCCCCACACAGCCAATGATGCCCCGGTTGTTATTTTACGCATAAGCTCTTCATCGAATCGCTCCATTTCGGCCACAATTTGTAAATTATGGATTACCGATCCATCATTTAATGCTATAAAATTAACCTGTTTATTACCTCTGCGGGTACGAACCCATCCTTTTACCAAATATTCCTTACCTGGTTCACCTGACTTTAAAATGTCAACCACTTTTGTTCGAAGCATATTATTTTTTTTGACTTGATATTAAACACACAATAATTATAGCAGAAAAATTAAGCTGGTAAAAATAGTCAATTGATTTATTTTTTGATGATTATTGCATGAAAAGATTTAGATGGTTTAAATTATAAAAATTGTTTATTGACATAACCTGAACCTTATAATAAAAGTCATATGTTTTTATACCAACTGGCAACCGTACAAGGCCCTATTCGTCGAATAACCGTTTCTTTATTTTTTCTATTTTTATTATAACCCTTTGAGAATAGGTTATAAATTATCAGGAAAAACTTTAAAATAAATGACCTGTTAAATGAAGCTTATTTTTAACCCGGATTAGTCATTAGAAAGGCAATGAACTAATGACTTAGCCGCGATTAACCCTACCGAATAGTCGGTACAGGCTGCTTTAGAAAAACTTAATTTGTA
>JBBIVA010000212.1:0-2243 GCA_037439945.1 Marinilabiliaceae bacterium | reverse complement strand
TTTTTCTAAAGCAGCCTGTACCGACTATTCGGTAGGGTTAATCCCGGCTAAGTCAATAGTTCATTGCCTTTCTAATGACTAATCAGGGATAAATACAAACCTAATGTCAACCTTATTAAACTGAAATTGTTAAAACAAACAAATCGCAAAAAGAAAAGTACCCTGATAAAATTTTCGTTCATTAAACAATTTCCGTAATTTTATGGAAATCAAACAGAACAGTTATAAGGTTATAAATTTTAACTCAAAATAAAACACCATGAAGTATCTGACATTTGTTTTGACAATTATTATGATCGCCGGTTGTACTCAAACTACACAACGTATCCCTGAAAAATACACCATTGAGCAATTTTACCAGAATACCAGGTTTAGTGGCGGTAACTTTTCCGGTAATGAATCAAAACTCCTTGTAAGCAGTGATGAATCAGGAATCTTTAATGTTTATGAAATAAATATTAAAGATGGAACTAAAAAGCAAATCACCTACTCAGATAAAGAGTCATTTTTTGCTGTGGATTATGTGCCACAAACAGGGCAAATATTATATTCTGCCGATAAGGGTGGAAACGAAATTGATCATATATACCTTCTTAAGGATGACTCAACTTCAATTGATTTAACACCGGGCGAAAAAGAAAAAGCCAGTTTTGCCGGTTGGAGCCAGGATAAAAAATATATGTACTACACTTCAAATAAACGGGACCCTAAGTTCTTCGACATGTATAAAATGAAAACAAGCAATTGGAGTTCCGAAATTTTGTACCAGAATAACGATGGGCTAAATATATCGGGTATTTCAGATAATGAAAATATCTTTTGTTTAACCAGGACAATTACTACCAGCGAAAATAAAATGTATTTATTTGACCGAAAAAAAAATTCAACAACAGAAATATCAATTGAACCAGGCAGCTACGAAAGTTCAGGTTTTAGTAAAGACAATAATTACTTTTACTACACTACAGATGTTGGTAAAGAATTTACATACCTTGTTGAATATGAGATTGAAACCGGAAACAGAAAAGTTATATACGAAACATCCTGGGATGCTATGTACAGCTACCTAAGTGAAAACGAAACCTACAGGGTGATAGCAATAAACGAAGACGGGAAAAACAAACTGGTTATATTAAATAATAAAACATTTACTCCTGTTGATTTTCCTGAAATTACAGATGGAGATGTGGTTGCATTAAACATATCAGACAGTGAAAAATTAATACGACTTACTGTTGGCACATCCATTGCCCCTAATAATATTTACATATACAATTTCGATAATAAAAACTTTACAAAACTAACCGAGAGTTTAAACACCCAAATTAATCCCGGGGATTTGGTTAAAGCTGAAGTTGTTAGATATAACTCCTTCGACAGTCTTGAAATACCGGCAATATTCTATAAACCAATAATGGCATCAAAAAAGAATAAAGTACCGGCATTGGTTTGGGTCCATGGCGGGCCGGGCGGACAATCAAGAATCGGATATTTTGCTTTAATTCAATACCTGGCAAATAACGGTTATGCAATACTTGCAGTTAACAACAGGGGTAGTAGCGGTTATGGTAAAACATTTTATAAAATGGACGACCTTAATCACGGTGATAAGGACCTTAAAGATTGTATTTGGGGCAAAAAATGGTTACAATCACAGGATTATATTGATACTGATAAAATTGGCATTATAGGCGGGAGTTATGGTGGATACATGACTATGGCCGCAATGACTTTTACTCCCAACGAATTTAAAGTTGGGGTAAACCTGTTTGGTGTAACAAATTGGCTTAGAACTTTAAAAGCAATTCCTCCATATTGGGAATCATTCCGCAAAGCATTATATACCGAACTTGGCGATCCATTCACTGATGATTCAGTAAGGCTTTATGAAATTTCACCATTATTTCATGCTCAAAAAGTTAAAAACCCTATAATGGTTTTACAGGGAGCCAACGATCCCCGGGTTCTTCAGGTTGAATCTGACGAAATTGTTGAAGCCGTAAAAAAGAATAATGTCCCTGTGGAATATGTTATTTTTAAGGATGAAGGACATGGTTTTATTAAAAAAGAAAACGAAATAGAAGGATACAAAAAGATATTATTATTCCTTGAGAATTATCTGAAGAAATAAATTTCTGATCAAATTTTATAAACCGGCTAAGGATGATAAAAAAACATTACAGCCGGTTTTTGGCGTAATGGACAAAAATCAGGCTGTTTTTTAGTCACATTGTTCTAATGGA
>JBBIVA010000211.1:0-2247 GCA_037439945.1 Marinilabiliaceae bacterium | reverse complement strand
TATTGCCCCAATTCTTGAAAATGAACTGGGGCTAATTTGTGTTACTTTGCAAGATTTAGACACGGATAAATTAGGGACATTTTCGGGGGAAGTAGAAAGAAAAAACGACCCTATTACTACCTTGCGTAAAAAGTGCCAAATGGTCATCGATGCGAGCGGTATTAATTTGGCAATAGCAAACGAGGGTTCATTCGGGGCACACCCAAGCATTTTTTTTGCCCATGCAGACGATGAACTTGTTATGCTATTGGACAAAGAAAACGGTATAGAAATTATTGAACGTGAACTAAGTTTGAAAACAAATTTTGATGGGACTGAAATAAAATCGGAAGATGAACTACTTACTTTTGCAAATAAGATTGGCTTTCCATTGCATGGGATTATTTTAAAAAAAAGCAAAAATATTTTCAAAGGCTTAATTAAAGAGAGTAAGTCCTTTGTAGAATTGAAGAAAAACTATCAAACAATAAAGAATGACGATGGTACTGCCTATGCCGAAACTGATATGCGGGCAATGTTAAACCCTACTCGCATGAAAGTGATTGAGATGGCGACCAAACGACTAGCAGAAAAAGCAAAATCGTTATGCCCCAGTTGCTGCATCCCGGGCTTTGGTGTTGTTGAGGCAGTAAAAGGGTTACCTTGTGAAATGTGTGGTTTGCCCACGAGGTCAACGCTCAAACATGTTTATCGTTGCCAAAAATGTAATTACCAAACAGAAAAATTATACCCAAATGAAAAAAGAGTAGAAGACCCTCAATACTGTGATTTTTGTAACCCGTAAAAAAATAAAAAAGATGAAAAGATATTTAACATTGTTGGCGTCATTTATTATAATGCTCTGCATAGGCGGAGTTTATGCATGGAGCATAATTGCTTCTGAATTAATCAAAACATATGGTTTTTCAGCATCGCAATCTCAACTGATATTTGGTTCTATAATAGCCATATTCCCTATTACTATGATATTTGTCGGGAAATTAGGAAAGCTTATCAAACACCGATATTTTGGTTACATATCGGGCTTGCTGTTTCTCTTAGGCTATTTGTTGGCTAGTTATTCGAACGGTAGTTTTATACAGGTTTTTTTAGGCATTGGCTTATTGGCAGGAATAGCAACGGGTTTTGGTTATTGGGTTTCGCTTACTACGCCGGTACAGTGGTTTCCTAATAAAAAAGGTCTTATTACAGGCATTGCAGCCGCCGGTTTTGGCTTAGGGGCAGTCTTCTTGTCCAATGTAACTGAAATTATATTGACTAAAGGATACAGCATTCTTGAAGTGCTAAATATGGTTGGGATAGGTTACGGCTTAATAATATTATTTTTTTCGAATTTTATTTTTCAGGTTCAAGATACTGCCGACAGGAAATCAGAGCCTATTAAAATATCACAGTTCGTATCAACAACAATATTTAAAAAGCTCTTCATGGGAATTTTCCTTGGTACTTTCGCAGGGCTTCTTATAATTGGCAGCTTGCGTCTGATAGGAGGACAGTATGAAATTTCAAACCATAACCTGATTTTAGGGGTATCGCTTTTTGCTGTTGCAAACTTCCTTGGACGATTAACCTGGGGCTATTTGAGCGACATATTAGGAGCAAGTTTAAGTATCTTTTTAGCCCTGCTTTTCCAATCATTATCAATTCTTTCCTTGAACATTATTACATTAACAGACGCTTGGTATTTAGCACTGTCAATGTTTATAGGGTTTGGGTTTGGTGGAAACTTTGTTCTTTTCGCCAAAGAAACTGCGCAAGTTTATGGTGTAAAAAATCTTGGCGTGATTTATCCTTATGTGTTTATTGGCTATGCAATAGCTGGAATTGCAGGACCGTTTAGTGGGGGTGTTCTATATGATTCTACCGATTCGTATTTCTATGCAATAGTTTTGGCATGTATTATGAGCCTTTTTGGTAGCTTACTTTTTCTTTTTCAATATATTAGCGAAAAAAATCTAATTAAAAGAATAATTCCTTTGCCTGATTGAGCAATAAGTCTATTTGGCGAGCTTATAAAAAAGTTTTCACATTTGATAACATTGAATAAATTACATTGGGTAAAATCGTGTATAAGTAATGGCGGGGATTGTAGTGAATTTGAGCGTTCTACCTCGCATCAAGTTCATCGTTTCTTGATAGGAAAGTACCCCGTAATCCGCCACTACTCATACACGCAACCGTTAGCCCCAAGGCGTGTGCTCTGAATGAAACTACATCGCAAGATGGAGTTTCAATGCTGTAATTAAG
>JBBIVA010000210.1:0-2272 GCA_037439945.1 Marinilabiliaceae bacterium | reverse complement strand
CAATATAGAACAAAATCATCCAATAACATCAGATTTACCGCAACAGATTGATTATTTGTATTCATTTGGACCAAAATTCGTAATAACAGATAGCACAGATGTTACGATTCTCGGCAGGAGTGTTGTAGGGAATAATACAGTAGTTATAGCAGTAAAATGCCAACAGGGTCAAGTTTTTCTTACTGCATTGCACCCCGAATTTGATAATGATAAATCGTCATGGAAAATGTTAAGGAATGCTATTCTTTGGTGTTCTATAAATTATGAAGAAAAACTAAATAAAGCTGCTAAGGTGAATATAATTAGCAAAAAATAAAATGGAACGTAGAGAATTTATTAATAAATGCAATCAATGTGCAGCAGTTTCCCTACTAGGGATAGCAATAGGTACTACAGAATTGCAAGCACAGGTTGACAAATCAACTGATAATCCATTGGTTCAGACTATTAATCAGAAGCAGGTAACTAATTTTTTAAAGTTTATCGAAACAAGTTTATCTAAAGAAGTTGTTGAAAAACTATCACTATTAACCGACTAAATTCTATTTGCAGTAAAAATTGGTTCAAAGAGCCCATAAATAGGGCTTAAATTTTTTTATTTCAAATCAGACCCCACCCCAATTTATTGATAATTGACCGGGCGGACTGTAGTTTTGTTTGCTGAACATCCGGTTACTACTCCGTAACAACTGGTTTAAGTCGAGCATGCTTATAAGGTGTATCCTTACCAATGCAGCAACCACAGAAAAAGCTTTCTTGACCTTGGCAATCTTTTGAATAACCGTGAGCAACAATTGGGCGATCAAGGTACACCAAACCTGGGTGTAAATGGCATTTACATTTTCACCGTAGAAATAATGGAGCTGGAAGTTCTGTTTCATTTTCTTGAACATAATCTCTATGCCCCAGCGCTTTTTGTAAAGAAATGCCACTTCTTCTGCGGTAATATCGAAATTATTGGTCAGGAACTCATAATACCGGTTTTTCTCATCTTGGTAGCATACCTTTCTTAGCCGTATCTTTTTGGTCAATTTCATTTGTTTATTGCCGCTTTCATCTTCCGGATTGTATTCGAGTTCGATAATTTCATCGCTCAACACCTTAGCCTGGCCTTCTTTTCGATAATGCTTACGGAGTTCTTCGACAACGGTATAAGAAGCATTCTTTTTTAGCCGTGTTACAAAATAGACTTGCTGTTGTGTCCATAAAGCAAATTGGTGGTAGTAGTTATAAGCCCTGTCAAAAACAATCATGCTGTGCGATATCAATTCCAGGCTTTTCAGAAAGTTCTTGTCATGGACTTTAGCAGCCGTAACCTTCACAAAACGTCCTACAGACTGGACAGCATCAATCAACATATGTACTTTAAGGCCACCTTTCTTCTTTCCATCGCCTTTAGGGTTGCGCCCTACACCTTTGAGAATATCGCTGAATAACCGGATTGTGGTCGAGTCAATGAGCAATACCTCCTTAAACGTCAATCCAAAAGTTCGGCTGTCCGACAAAAATGATTGGTACTTTTTTACTAACGCAAAATACAAATCCTCAAAGATCCCATGCCCCCGGTTACGCAAGCCATCGCTTGCTGTGCTCTTTGCCGGGGCTTTTTCCAAACCTAAAAAGTTTAGTTTGCCACATAAAGCCCTTAGGCCTTCACATATCTCGGTCATGGAATCACAACGGCTGAGTATCCCGAACAGCATCGTGATTATATGCGTCCTGGTCTTGAAGGCCTTATAATAGTGGTCACTTTGATGCTTGTTTATTAAACTTTGTAGGTTTACTGCTTCGAGCAATTTCAATATTTGTTTAAAAATCGGCTGTCCGACAAATTTTATCTCTTTATCTTTGTCCATGCCGTTGTTTATTTTTGGAAAAACAAACTTACGACATTGGGCGAATTGAAAATCAGCGAAGCTAAACCTTTTGGGAGTAGCCCTTTTAATATTTATTTTTTGTCGGTCAGTAGTGATAGTAAATATTAACCGGGTGCTGTCTCAGCTACGCAACGCTACAAATACATTAGCAACCACCCTATTTAATATCTAACAAATGTTATTACTATCAGAAAATTCCAATGAAAAGATTTAATCTCCTTTTGTGGTTCCTCCTGGTTTATTCAGTTCATTCGTTGCAATCTCAAAGTCTTTCAGCAAAGGCAGAATGGCCTTTGACCAGTATAACTGCACTGACAGTCAATACTTCCGGACAGGTATCGGCAACCAATGAATCTTTTTCAATATTGTCGATAAATGGCTATACAGGCGGCGGT
>JBBIVA010000209.1:0-2275 GCA_037439945.1 Marinilabiliaceae bacterium | reverse complement strand
TTATGAAAGCTTCACTTAAAATAGGAAATAAAAATAGTCAGGAACAATAGTTAGTTCAGAAATTAAGAAAACCGCCTTGATTTGACACTTCAGGGCGGTTTTTTCATTCTGCCTGCATAAAAAGCAATACCTGGTTGTATTTATATAAAGCCTAATAATGAATTGCAAAAATTGTTAATAGATTTACGTTTGGAACTTGGAAATAAGAAAACATTTGCCTGAATTTTACTTTCCCCTGCTTCAGCGATTCCATAAAACTTTTGTGGGTTATTTATCCCCTCAGGAACCACCAGACCCTTTCAATTGGGTTTGAACCAGGCGTATATGGAAGCAAGCAAAAAGTCCCTGGTCTTTTGTTTAACTCCAATAATTTTTTTAAAAGCTTGGCGTGGCGTTACCTTACATTGTCAAACACCAAAATAAAATTTGGAACATTTTTGAATAGTGCAGTACTTTCATCAGGTGTTTTTTGAAGCTATTGTAGTTGCCTTTATCCTAAAAACTAATCACCATATGCCATGTACAAATGCTTATAATGCCAAATGTTGTTTGGCCTTCCCTCCTGTTTTGTTTTGACACTATCCTAATTTCCACTAAACGCCAGGCTGTATGATATAGTTGCCAAATTGCTTAAACCAAAATTACCATCAAATAGAATTACGGTACTAACAGGTTTTAATATTAAGGTGGGTCCGATGTAAGAATTTTGCAATAATAATTAAAGCATAGAATTTTTTTATAATCTTTATAGTATTGACATATAAATACATAACAAATTCTAAACCCTATACTTAGTATTAAAAAATTACAGAAATTTTATGTATAATCGATTATTTTGAAAGAAATTGAAACTGTCAAGGAGTGCCAACTTCTTATTTAAAATGGGCATAAATAGCAAAGGATATGGAAATTCAAGATGTCTGATGGTAATGTTACATAAAAACTCTGTTGTAACAGGCATTACCTGTTACAATTCGGGTTAACCAAAAAATTGACTGACCTTTAATTCATTACTAAATATCAACCATTTTAGTTCAATTTTAATTGGCTATAAACATAAAAAGGGAGACCGAGCCTCCCTTTTCCGGTTTACAAAATTGTTTATTTCTTAGCCTGCCATTTTCTTCCTAAAAAAATATTAACAACCTTTCCTTCCTGATCAGTCAATGTTGCCAAATTATCACATTCACCATTACCATAATCCAGCGTAAATTTTTTCAAACTATTATCAATTTCAATTGCACCTGCAACAGGGAACCGGCAAACTCTTTTTCTATAAATGGGTTTGTTCTCAACTACTGTATGTGAATATTCCCACCCTTTTGAATTTTCACCGTTAACGGAACCTGAAATTTTGAACTCGTCATCCCATATATTGCGTAAAGTTGTGGATCCAGCAGTCATTTCACTAAGTTTTTCTGCCTCCCGGGTAACCCAAAAACCATCAGGGGTTGTTAATTTAATATTAACAACCCAGCCAAATAAAGGATTTTCAGCATTACTATATCCCATATTGGTAAATATTGTAGAACCTTCAATTTTATTATTATTAATATGATAACCATTAAAAGCAACATTTCTGGTTGAGTGTGACTCAAATAACAAACCTGTTTGGGTAAAAATAACCTTTCCCTTCATTAAAACTTTAACAGGAACAATACCGGGTTGAATTACAACTTCAATGTTTTCAGGACCGTAATCAATGGTCATAACTTTAGGCCAAAAACTTTGTGGATTTGGAGAACTAATTGTTACTAAAGGGTAAGTTACAGTGTTTGTTGAAGCTTTAAGCTCCGAAGATTTAGCATATCCATCATAATCAACATAAGTATAAGCGTCAACCTGCTCTTCAACAACAGTTAATAAATCTTCCAATGCAGCATCCTCTTCGGCAATTTGCTCGCTAACTTTAACTCCCTCTTCCTTTTTTTCACATGAATTCAGCACCATTAATACAGATACCATCATTATTCCGGCTAAAATTCTTAACTTTTTCATAATATTTTTTTTGAGATTATATATTATTCATCTTTAATTAAACCTTCAACAAATTTTTATTACGCCACTAACTAAAAGGTGTTTCATTTTTTTAGATATAATTTCAAAAAAATGGTTTAATAAAAATGGATTATCTTTAATGAAAGGAGAATTTCAAAAACTTAATTATTTCTTATACCAATTAATTATCTAATTAATAGTTTGCAAATAACCCGATTAAGTACTTTCTTTTTAAGGAGAAAAAACAGGATAAATGAAACTGAGAATAATAAAAAGA
>JBBIVA010000208.1:0-2278 GCA_037439945.1 Marinilabiliaceae bacterium | reverse complement strand
TAAACTCTCTGAAAATGATATTATGGAAGTTGTCTTGCCGTTTTACTATTGTTATGGTCTTTCGTTATTGCATACACATTTAAGGGTGGGGGGATCGCTTGTTTTGAACAACAACTTTGTTTTTATAAGCACGGTTTTTAACGATATCAATAAATATAAATGTACTGGTTTTGCAGGAGTGCCAAGCCATTTCCAGATTTTGTTGAGAAAGTCAGAAGGATTGAAAAACACGCATTTTTCTTCACTCCGTTATGTAACTCAGGCGGGAGGCAAGTTACACAATAGTTTTATTGAAGAGTTTATCACCACTTTTCCTGATATTAATTTTTTTGTAATGTATGGTCAGACAGAAGCAACAGCCCGATTGTCATACCTCGAACCCAAAATGTTAAAATCGAAATTAGGTTCAATTGGAAATGGTATTCCGGAGGTGGCTCTTAAAGTAATAAGTGAGTCTGGCCTGGAAGTAAAACCTGGCGAAACAGGTGAAATAATTGCAAAAGGCGATAATATTATGCTCGGTTACTACAAAGATCCGGAAGCAACAGATAAAATCATAAAAAACGGATGGTTATATACCGGTGATATGGGTACCGTTGATAATGACGGATTTATTTATCTTACTGCCCGTAAAAAAGAGTTTATTAAAATATCGGGTAAAAGGGTAAGTCCAAAAGAAATCGAGGAAGTGATCGTTTCATATCCCGGTATTGTTGATTGCACCATTGAAGCATTGGATGATGATATAACTGGCGAAGCTATAAAAGCAATTGTGGTAATTAAAGAAGCTTCTGAGGAAAGTATTACGGAAGATATGCTTAAAGCGTATTGCGCAGGCAAACTGGCTATTCACAAAGTACCTAAATATATTGAGTTTACAGCAGAATTTAAGGTGAATTCTTCTGGTAAAAAGATTAAAAATATTGTAATTAATTAAATTGAAACTTATACTAAATCACTTAACATCATAGAAGAGGTGTTTTATTTGGTTTGTAGTGATGCATTTTATGCAAACTAACATTAAAACTGAGCTTTAATTATGACACTTGATCATATCGGAATTGTTGTAAAGTCCCTGGAAGAAGGAATTCTTCAATGGACTGAAATATTTGGATATAACCAAATGACTGAACAGGTAATTAATACGCTACAGCAAACTAAGGTAGTGTTTATGAGTAAAGAAAATTCTTTGCAGGTAAAATTGATAGAACCTTTAAACGAAAATTCGCCAATATTTAATTTTGCAAATAAAGGTGGAGGGTTGCATCATTTATGTTTCCGGACCCAGAATTTAGAAAACGCATTAAGTCAGTTAAAGGAGAAAAGAAACGAAATTAGAATCATTGTCCACCCTCAGCCCGGAGAGGCTTTTGAAAATGAATTAATAGCTTTTGCTCTCGCGAAAAATAATTTAAATATTGAATTTATTGACACAGAAAAAAGAGCAAAGATGCTAAAGCATGAATAGCTGTTTTTCAAATTAAATTTAAAAATATCTGTTTTTGAATATTCCCAATAAGGATATGCATACACTTTCTCATTGTAAAAAATTAACTGATGAATTGAATTAAACTTACCGGCAGTTCGGGAATAAACTTTTTCAATTAATAACAAAAACGAATCTCCAACAAAATTTGTCTGGGTTACTTTAATCCGTTGATCAATTAAATATTATTCGATACATTTAAAATGAAACGTAAAATTAGATATATATTAGTTGAAATACTTACCGGTACCTATGGTAAAATTATGGTGTTATTACAACCCGAAAAAGCTCGCCAATTAACAGAAAAAGGTATGACAATAGTGTTAAATGGCAATTTAAATTTAACCGAGCGATTAATGCGCAGAGCCATGCTTAAGAACATCGAGAAGAAGAAAGATTATAATACATTGGCTGAATTTCACTACAACTATTGGTCTAATCAGGGAGATAGTTTTTTTTCCACTATTGAGGATCGTTTTGAAAAAAGTTTCATGACAGACTGCGCATTTATTTTTGATAAATTAAAGAAGGAACTGAATAAAGAAGCAGATACCTGCAATACATTGGTGGAAATTGGTACAGGCAATGGTAAAGTTTTGGAATATTTAAGTTCAGAATTTCCCAAAATTGAAAAGTTCATAGGTATCGATTTGAGCCAAGCTCAGATTGAAATTAATAAAAAACAATATCAAAAAAATTCTAAACTTGAATTTGTTGCTTCTGATGCTTATGAATGGGTAAAAGAAAATGGGCAAAGCAATACTGTTTTTGTTACTAACGGAGGTGTTTTAG
>JBBIVA010000207.1:0-2310 GCA_037439945.1 Marinilabiliaceae bacterium | reverse complement strand
CGGCTAAGTCATTAGTTCATTGCCTTTCTAATGACTAATCAGGGTTAAATATTTTTGAGGCCAAATATCGTCATTTGGAGTTAATTTGAAGTAATTTGAAACTATATTTTAATTTAGGATAAATTCTTTTTAAGGGTTAATTAAAGCAAATTTGAATTAATTCAAGGTTAATATTCATTACTCCTTTACCTTTTTTATTATAAAAAGTCCATCCCTAATCGGGATAATTGTTTTCTCTAATCTCGGGTCGTTTTTTACTTTTATATTGAATTCAATAATCCCTTTCGTAAATTCATCGTCTGGCATACCAGAAAATACAACCTTCCCGTCCCATAATATATTATCGGCTAAAATGTAACCCCCAACCTTAAGTTTTGGCATAATTATATCCATATACATAGGATATTCCCTTTTATCGCCATCAATAAATACCAAATCAAAAGTTGAATCAATTGAATTTATTATTTCAAGTGCATTGCCAATATGTAATGTTATTTGGTTTTTTACATTTGCTTTTTCAAAAAAATCAATAATTAGGTTTTTAAGTTCATCGTTTAACTCAATAGTATGGATATGTCCTTTTTTGCTCATGCCTTTTGCCATGCAAATAGCTGAATATCCGGTAAATGTGCCAATTTCCAAAACCGATGATGGGTTTATCATTGAGCAAATCATTTTTAATAATGTCCCCTGCAAATGTCCTGATAGCATTCTCGGGCGCAAAACGCTTGTATTTGTATATCGCTCAAGTTCATATAAAACTTCATCCTGAGCATCAATATGGTTCAGAATGTATTGTTCCAATTCCTTATTTTTATCCATTCCGTAGGTTTTAATAGCTTCAAAAAATCATTTTCTTTTTTAAACAATCAGGATTTCAGGCTGTTAAACTTGCTGTGCTTTATCAGCCCTGCCTGTATATTAGCTGCGAAATCTTTGATTCATCAAAAATTTCATTGGCAATTGATAAAAGGTCACCGGCAGAAATATCATCAATTTTTTTGTAAATTTCTTCCAGTGTATCAACCCTGTTATACAGAAGAAAGCTTTTACCGATAGACAACATCAGGCTTTCTTTATTTTCCGAAGAAATTGTAATTTGTCCTTTTAACTGTCTGCGTGCATTATGCAATTGTAATTTGCCAAGCGGCTTTTCACGTAGCTTTTTAAGTTCCCTGTAAACTATTTTAAGACTTCGGTTAATGTTCTCTTCATCGGTTCCAAAGTAAATACTAAAAACACCCGTTCCTGAATATGGTGAATATATCGATTCTATATTATAGGCAATACCGTTTCTTTCTCTAAGAGACATGTTTAATCTGCTGTTCATACCGGGTCCGCCCAAAATATTATTAAGAAGAAGTAATCCCGGACGCTGGGGGCTGTCCAGATCGTATGCAACATTTCCAATTGCTATGTGACTTTGAAAAGTATCCATTTTTTTCTCATAAAACTGGGGGATATATGGAGCAATAACACTTCTTTGTTTTGTTCTCAGGTTTGGAGAAACTTTACCAAAGTAATTATTAGCAATTTTAAGAATTCTTGATGCATCAATCTGTCCTACAGAACAAAGCACCATCTGGTCGGTATGATAATTATTGGCTATAAAACTTTCAATTTCCGGCTTACCAAATTTTTCCAAGGTTTCGGGTGTCCCAAGAATATTTCTTCCCATTGGGTCACCCTTAAAAACCAACTCTTCAAAATCGTCAATTATCAGGTCTGATGGATTATCTTTATAAGAGTTAATCTCATCAATAATAACTTCCTTTTCCTTTTCAAGTTCTTTGGCCGGAAAGGTTGAGTTGAAAATTATATCGTGCAATAATTCAATTGCGCGGTTAAAATCCTGTTTTAAGAAAGATGCATAAATGCAAGTCTCTTCTTTGGCTGTGTAAGCATTTAATTCACCACCAACGTCATCAATCCTGCTAAGAATATGGTATGTTTTTCTTTTTTTAGTTCCCTTAAAAATAACATGCTCAATAAAGTGGGCCATACCATGTTCATCAGCTCTCTCATCTCTTGAACCTGTGTTTATAAACAACCCGCAATATCCTACCGGAGAATTTATGGAGTGGTGTATTAACCTTATTCCGTTGGGTAAACAATAGGTAAATATATCCATGAAAAAAATTTGGACAAAAATACTAAACATCAATTAAAATAGGCATAAAAAAAATATGGATATAAATCTTTGTGTCCCGTTTTGCAGTAAGAAATCTTTATTTATCTTTGCACCGCATTTACGTTTGGTACCATAGCTCAGTAGGTAGAGCAACGGACTGAAAATCCGTGTGTCCCTGG
>JBBIVA010000206.1:0-2391 GCA_037439945.1 Marinilabiliaceae bacterium | reverse complement strand
AAAATAACAACCGGCCATGGTATTTAAACCAGGCCGGTTGACCACTCATCTACTAAACCTAAACCCAAACAAAAATATTTATTTAATTTGGTACCTTTTTGCTTTTTTCAAAATAAAAAAAATCAATTTGCATAATTCCCTTCCCTGTCGTGTAACATGCCCTGCAATTTCTTACGTGTAAAAAATATTCTGCTTTTAACTGTTCCAATAGGAAGATCGAGCTGCTCAGCAATTTCTTTATACTTGTACCCATCAGTATGCATTATAAAGGGAATTCTGAAATCATCATCAAGTCTTTCAATCTGCTTCTTCATTTCGGTAACTGAATGCACCATTTCTGGGGTTTCAGAAGCATAATTTTTTTTAAAAGCTGACCTAAGGGCGTCCTCTGTCCCATCGAAAGTATTTCTGCTTTTTTTACTTCTGCGGTAATTGTTTATAAAGGTATTTTTCATAATTGTAAAAACCCATGCCTTGAAATTTGTATTGGCAGCAAATTGATTCCGATAGGTTAATGCTTTTAATGTTGTTTCTTGCAAAAGGTCACGTGCATCTTCATCGTTAGCTGTTAAACTTAACGCAAAATATAACAGCCTATCCTGAAGATTAAGTAATCTGTCGTTAAATTGAATAGTTGTCATGGCTGAAAAAATTTAGTTTTTTGTTTAACAAATATACTCAAGGAATAAACGTTTGACAATTTTTTTTTACTAAAAAACAGCTCTATTTAGACCCCTTCTAAATAAAAAATTAGGGAAATATCGGAATAACAAGTATTTACATATTACAATTTCTTAAATTCTAAATTACAATTTTAACCTAAAGTTAAACAATGTTAATTGCCAAAACTTAAACAAAATATTAAATAATTCTTATTATAAGGCAATTAGGTACTCCTTTGATTTTATAATATTAATTCATCCATATGTTAACTTTTCCAATTATTGAATAATTTTACATCACAAAATAAATAAACGATGAAGCATTTAAGTTCGAAGCTTGTACATGGAGCAATAACTGAAAACAAAAACGACAACATCAGAAGTTTAAAAACTCCTGTTTATGAGGCGGCATCATACGATTTTGAGACAGCTGAAGATATTGAGGAAGCCTTCAGGGGTAAATCTGATGCCTTTATCTATTCACGAATTACTAATCCAACTGTAATGGAGTTGGAGAAACGTTTAAAATTATTGGGTAATGCGGAGCATAGCATTTGTGTAAGTTCAGGAATGGCAGCCATTACAAATGTTTTTTTATCATTGTGTAATACCGGCGATAATATTATAACATCAAGGTATTTGTTTGGTAATACATATTCATTTTTTGCAAAAACTTTAAAATCTTTAGGAATTGAAGCCAGATTCGTAAGTATGGAAGATGAGAGTGAACTTGAAAAAATGATTGACAACAACACAAGGGCCATCTTTCTTGAAACGATATCTAATCCACAACTAATTGTTTTTGATATTCATCTTATTTCTGAAATTGCATTAAAGTTCAAAATTCCCCTGATTATTGATAACAGCGCCCTTACACCTTATATATTTCAATGTAATAAATATAAGGCTGATATTGAGGTAATTTCCACAACTAAATATATTTCGGGTGGCGCCACATCTATTGGAGGTGCTATTTTGGTTTACCCGTCATCTAAATGGAAGTATATACCCAAAATACAACCAGAGTACGAGAACTTTGGCAACGATGCATTTTTTAAAAAACTTTTTAAAGAGATATACAGAAACGTAGGTGGCTGCCTTTCGCCAGGTAGTGCTTACCTTCAACTTCTTGGACTTGAAACTCTAACGCTCAGAATTGACAAAACATCGGAAAATGCATTAAAAACCGCTACCTACCTTAAAAATCATGCGAAAGTACAGAAAGTTTATTATTCAATGCTAAACGATTCACCATATTATAAACTAACCGTTTCACAGTTAAACAGCAAAGCCGGTTGCCTTGTGGGCTTTGAGCTTAAAACAAAAGATGAATGCTTTAGGTTTATGAATGCTTTAAAAATGATAAGAAAAGGAACCAACTTTTGCGATAACAAATCAATGATAATACACCCGGCATCAACTATATACTGCGATTACAATACGGAGGAATTAGCAAAAATGAAAATAGGTGATGGATTACTAAGGCTATCTGTGGGTATTGAAGATTATAATGATATTATTTCTGACATTGAAGAAGGATTTAACACTTTGATATAATAAGGGAAACCGTGAATGGTTGAATGATATTGCTGATAATTTTAAACTTGTTTAATCAGGTAATTTTTATGTTTTTTTTGTAGCATCGAACCTGAAACCAATAAATTTTAAACCCGTATTAGTCATTATAAAGGCAATGAACTAATGACTTAGCCGGGATTAACCCTACCGA
>JBBIVA010000205.1:0-2395 GCA_037439945.1 Marinilabiliaceae bacterium | reverse complement strand
TTAGTTTATACATTCTCCACACGCGCTTTTTAATTCTTTTCGCTTTTCCTGCAAATTCATGCGCCTCAATATCAGTAATATATGACTATAATTTAAAAAGTGTTAACCATGTATTTTTATATCATACCCCCCTTAACTCAATCGAAAAAACGGCAAACTCATATTTTTTATTAGTATTTTCTATTACTACTAAAACAGCAAAAACGGTTAAATTGTCCGTGCAACTGTCCGTGCAACCAAACTTTTAAGCACAAATACGCGGGCTTTTGGTGTAACGTTTTTAGCGTAATAGCAGGGGCATTTTCCTAATGCCGGGAAAATGCTTTTTGTGGTTAAAAACCCTTATAAAATCAACTTTTTAGCCTATTTTTAACCAGTAATTAAAGGGTATTAAAAAAGGGGCGTAAATAGCCCCCATATAATTAAACCAAAGTTAAACCAAATTAAACCTACTTGCACAATTCGTTTTTACAACAATCTCGTGAGTCCGCCTGTTTTCGCGGTGTTCCATGGTTGCCGTTTTGTACAATTCGTTTTACCCCCTTTAATAAATTACAAATTAATTATCTTTTTGCATTAAGAAAATCTCGCTCTGTTATGAAATACTCATACTTATAATAATGTTCACTTATTCTTGTTTCGTGATAATTCTCAATTTTTAATGGATTAATTAGTGAATTATCGGCCCATTTATATACGACACTCGAAGATGAATTAAAAACTAACTCAATTGAATCGCAAACAAATGGTATGCTAACATTCCTACCATAATTTGAAGTAGTATAAAACTCACCATTATGTATAATAATTGTATCAGGGAAGTTCCCATGTAATACTATTTTAATTTCCACACCACTATTGTTATGATAAAAAAAATCAACTAAAGTCGACTTAGGATAAGGTTCCGTACATGAGAATATTAAAACCGATAACAATAAAAAAATAGTATTTTTCATTTCCATACCTCCTCGTATCGTTTAAATAATAAATCTATTTGGGCATCAGTTATTCCAATCGGTTTAAATTGTTTCAACCTGGTTTTTTGGCTACCGAACCAAACCTCATCCTTAAAACATTTTGTTTTAAAGAGCATAAATTATTCGGAGCCTGACTAAAAGTCAAGCCCCGAATACAATTCAACTTTTAATCCAAAACATATCCATTTGCTTCCAATGCTTTTTGGTAGTCATCCACAGTAATTGTGAGGGTAAACTTATACTGGTTCCTTTTTATTTTTTGCGTTTCATAAGAATCCAAATTAAGAGGATTTCTTAAAGAAGGGTCATTCCATTGGTAAATCACTTCTTTTAATGAGTTAAAAACAATACCTAAAGAATCACAACGAAAAGGAATAAGTATTCCAGGACCATTTATCTTTTCATTATAATCTGAACCATTAGGAATCAATTTAGTTTCATAGAAATTCCCATACAGTTTAAACTCAACGTTAACCCCTGATGTATTATTATAAGTAAAAAAAGATAAAATATCAGGATTTGGTTCAGAACAAGAAATACACACAAACATTAATACAGAAAAAAGTAAACTTTTCATTTCCATACCTCCTCATATCTATTAAATAATAAATCAATTTGGGCGTCAGATACTCCAACAGGCTTTTTATTTTTTACTTCCTGCTTTAAACTTGAAAGACCATAGGATTTAAGCAATATCGCGTTAAGTTGGGCCATTGTAAAACCAGTAACATTATCATCTGGCAAATTCTTACCATATCTGCTTTTTTGATTCAAATTATCTGTCAGGTCTATAAATAAGGGAGAATATTTAATGTTACCACTGTTGGGCCAAAATTCTTGTTTACTCATAAAACTTAGCGCTATTTCGAATCTTGCACTGTTCCCTTCTGTTGCTCCCAAATCTTTATAGTCATCTATAGTTAACGCCCATTGAACCGCTACAGCCCAGCTTTCCCTAATATTTGACGAGACCTGCCAATAATTAAGGTTTCCCATCCAGTCCAAATGTGCGGCATGGGCAAGTTCATGTATTGTAGTAGAAAAAATTTCATGTGTTTTCCTAACTCCATAACCATTAGCCTTATACACCCTTATTGTAGGCAAGATTGGGGGAAGAGGCGACGTCCACGACCAATAATCTCCATTAATATCTTCTCCACTTTCATGTAAATAGGCAATTTTTTGAACAGATGTAGGCTTTAGTAATCCTAAACTCTGGCTATAAAAAAACCTATGTGCAGCCCTATGAATTGTAGCATAGCGCATCGATTTATTGGTGTTGGTGGCGCTTCCTATAGCCAAATTCCAGGGCGATTGTTGTTTTGGCCCATTATAATATGCTTGTATCATCCATCCTTCGCGGATATCCCAATGTGCCCTTTCCCATACTATGCTGTAATTGGCAGGACGTCTGAATG
>JBBIVA010000204.1:0-2432 GCA_037439945.1 Marinilabiliaceae bacterium | reverse complement strand
AGTATATATCGCCCTTATGGGTGTTGCCGGGTTCACGGAAATGTACCTGGCAATCTATAATGCCGGGGAGCAGGTATTTGCCTGTTCCTTCAATTACAGTAGCAGAAGCAGCATGGTTTAAGTTTTTTTTAACAGCCTTTATGGTGCTGTCTTGTATAAGCACATCGGTAGTATAAATATCTCCTTCGTTTACTACGGTAGCATTTTTTATGAGATATGTTTCCTTATAAAATTTTGCTTCATTCATTAATACTGAAATTATTTACTTAAAACTTTGTAACAATTATTACTTTCAGTTCATCACTTCCCCAAAAAACATAGCGGCACGTGCGGTGATAAAAAAACTTCGCCGTATTGTTTCACAATAAAATTTTACCCTTGCTGCATAGGCAAACGGGATAAACTTTATTGCCTTGATAATACCCTTTGGACATACTATAATAGTTTTAAGTTTACATTCATTAAAACACAGGCAAGATTAATGATTTTTATCAGTGTTAAGATAAACTTTCAAAACTTTAATTTTTTAACAATACAAGTTTACGCAACAAACTTCATAAATTTTTATTTAATTTTGCAATGGTCAGTATAAAAATAATTTATGAATTATACTCTTAACCAGTTACGGATTTTTTTGAAAGTGGCTGAAACTTTAAGCATTACAAAAGCTGCTGATGAATTGCACTTAACGCAACCTGCTGTTTCAATACAGTTAAAAAAATTACAAACTCAATTTGACATTCCATTGGTTGAAGTCATAAACAAAAAAATATATGTAACCGATTTTGGCAAAGAGATAGCAAAAGCTGCCGAGAAAATTCTTTCCGAGTTTCATACAATAAATTATAAAATACACGCCCATAAAGGGCAAATTACAGGTAAGCTCAATATTTCAGCAGTTTCGACAGGTAGTTATATTGCCCCGTTTTTTGTTGCCGGTTTTTTAAAACAACATCAAGGCGTTGAATTGCTCCTTTATGTTACAAACAAGGCACAGGTAATTAACAGCCTTGAAAAAAACGAGGTTGATTTTTCGTTGGTTAGTGTTTTGCCCGAAAACTTTAACATTGACAAAGTTGAACTTATGCCGAATAAATTATTTGTAGTGGGCAACTTCGACGAGAAGTTTGATAATAAAGACCATAACAAAAAAATATTTGAGGTTATCCCGCTCATTTATCGCGAGCAGGGCTCGGGAACAAGGCATGTTATGGAAAATTTCATTAAGAAAAACAGTCTGCCGGTAAAAAAAAAAATGGAGCTAACCAGTAATGAAGCAGTAAAGCAAGCCCTAATAGCAGGCTTGGGTTATTCAATAATGCCGCTAATAGGAATTAAAAACGAGTTGCAGAATAACCAATTACAAATATTAAAGGTAAAAGGCTTCCCGATAAAAACGACCTGGTATTTAATATGGTTAAAAGGAAAAAAACATTCGCCGGTTGCAAATGCATTCTTAAATTACATCAAAAAAGAAAAACATAAAATTATCAAAGAAAAGTTTGAATGGTTCGATAAATATTAAAGCATTTTTAAGGGTTGCAAAAATCACAATACTGTGGGTCTTCCTTCCTTTTAAACGGAAACTCTTTTTCCTTTATAAAGTTGCATTTCTGGCAGCGATAAATATGTTTAAGTGTTGACCTTGTGGGCAAGCCACACATTTCGCATGGCAAACCTTTTACAGAATCTACTACACTAAAACCCGGAGTGCTGCAATTTGGGCATATCGATTTAGCTTTTTGGGCAAGCCTTTTGGTTGCCTGCTCAATTATTTGCATTCGGGTTGGGTTATACATAGCCCTCATATCAGTTTCTGCGTAAGCAGTATTGTCATCATTTTTAATGGTTTGATAATTCTCAATCAATTTTTCCAATGACAAGCTTTCTTTTATTATTCCTGTAAAGATATTTTTACCTTTTTTTAAAATAATCCCGTGCGAGGGAAAGCCAATTTTTGTTGCAAATGCAATTAGTTCACCCTCAGATTTTACTTCTGTCCCATCAAAATTTGTTGCTAAGCTCAATTCCTGTTCAATTATTTCTATACCGTTATCCTTATCCAACAGCATTACAAATTCATCGTCTGCTTGGGCAAAAAAAATGCTTGGGTGTGCCCCGAAAGATCCTTCATTGGCTATTGCAAGATTAATACCGCTTGCATCGATGGCCATTTGGCACTTGTTGCGCAGGGTGGTAATCGGGTCGTCTTTTCTTTCTACCTCTCCCGAAAAAGTACCTAGTTTATCCGTGTCCAAATCTTTCAAAGTAACACAAATTAGCCCCAGCTCATTCTCAAGAATTGGGGCAATCACTTCTTCCTTTTTATGCTTGGTTGCTATTACTGCTTTTCTGCCTTTAAAAAAATCCATACTATGTTTTCATATTTTTTGATTTCACAATTACCTGTTCTTTCATTTCGTCCTTATAAA
>JBBIVA010000203.1:0-2527 GCA_037439945.1 Marinilabiliaceae bacterium | reverse complement strand
ACTTGATTTACAGGTAGTTAGGTGGGTGTTGCAGAAAAGTGCGGAAAACAAGTGAAACCCATATAAAACCTATTAATTCAACATCCCTAATACATAAAATAAACCCGGATAAGCTATTAATTCTTTTCATTATTAATAACTTATCCGGAGAATAAAAAATTTATATCCGGGAAGGAATACAACTATTTCTTACCAGGTAAATTTACCTGGATATTAAGTTCCATTAATTGATTATCATGAATGTTTGAAGGTGAGTCGTTCATAACATCGCGACCTGAGTTATTTTTTGGAAATGCAATAACATCGCGGATTGAATCAATACCGGCAAAAAGAGAAACCCAACGATCAAACCCGAAAGCTATACCTCCATGAGGGGGTGCCCCATATTTAAATGCATTCATTAAAAATCCGAATTGATCTTCTGCTTCCTGTTCAGAAAACCCTAATATTCTGAACATTTTTTGCTGTAAATCGTCATTGTGAATTCTGATTGATCCACCACCAATTTCAACCCCGTTAATTACAAGATCATAGGCATTAGCCCTTATATTGGCAGGGTTTGAATCGAGCAAACCTATATCTTCTTTTTTGGGTGAAGTAAATGGATGATGCATTGCATAAAAACGTTGGGATTCTTCATCCCATTCCAATAATGGAAAGTCAACAACCCAAAGGGGTGCAAATTTTTTCCTGTCACGCAATCCAAGTCGGTTACCCATTTCAAGGCGAAGTTCGCATAATGCGTTTAATGATTTTTTACGGTGGCCAGCAATTATCAAAATTAAATCACCCGGTTGGGATCTGAAATATGCAGCTATTTCTTTAATTTCTGGTTCGGAATAAAATTTATCGATGGATGATTTATAACTACCATCATTATTGCACTTTATATAAACAAGCCCCTGGGCACCAATCTGTGGTTTCTTAACAAAGTCAGTTAGCTGGTCAAGGTCCTTCCTGGAATATTCCGAACAACCCTGGGCACAAATTCCACCAACGTACTCAGCCTCATCAAACACTTTAAAACCACGTGATTTTATTTTCCCGGTAAGATTCTCAAATTGCATTTCAAATCTCACATCAGGCTTGTCGGAACCATACTTCTCCATAGCATCAGAATAAGGAATACGAGGAAATAGATACCCGATTTCATAATTTTTGATGGTTTTAAATAAATGTTTCGTTAAGCCTTCAAAAGTATTTAATATATCTTCCTGATCAACAAATGCCATTTCACAATCAATTTGTGTAAATTCAGGTTGCCTGTCGGCCCTTAAATCTTCATCCCTGAAACACTTCACTATTTGCATATAACGATCAAAACCCGCAACCATTAGCAACTGTTTGAATAGCTGAGGGGACTGTGGCAGGGCATAAAACTGACCGGGATTCATTCGTGAAGGAACCACAAAATCACGTGCCCCTTCTGGTGTTGATTTCATTAAAACAGGTGTTTCAACTTCCAGAAAATTCAGACTGCTAAGGTAGGATCTTACTTCCATTCCGAACCGATGGCGTAACTCCAGATTTTGGCGTACCGGGTTACGGCGCAGGTCAAGATATCGGTATTTCATTCGCAACTCATCACCACCATCTGTGTCATCTTCAATGGTAAAAGGAGGAAGATCGGATGGGTTTAGCATCACAAGCTTCTGAACTATTATTTCAACTTCCCCTGTTGGGATTTTGGTGTTTTTATTACTTCTCTCAGCAACAATACCATCTATTTGAATTACATATTCCCTGCCTAGGGCCCTTGCTCCCTGAACTAAAACTTTATCTTTTTCTGAATCAAAAACAAGCTGGGTTATTCCATAACGATCACGAAGATCAACAAAAGTCATTCCCCCAAGATTTCTTACACGTTGTACCCATCCACAAAGTGTAACCTGACGGTTTACGTCACTTAATCTTAAATCTCCGTTTGTATGCGTTCTATACATTTCTTTTTTTCGTTATAAAGGCCAAATAATTCAATGGTGTTTCACCTTTTTTAATCAGACAGGCCTTTAATTTTTGCTTTAAATTTATCTTTGCGAAAATAGGAAGAAAAATAGACTTTTTATTCTAAGCTTTAAAATAAGATTGTATAATGGGGGAAATTGATTTTACAGATAATTACTTTATGCAACTGGCCATTAAAGAAGCCAGGGAAGCCGTTTTAAAAAATGAAGTACCTGTTGGCGCAGTTATAGTTAGCAATGGACGTATTATTGCCCGGGCCCATAACCTTACCGAAACCTTAAATGACGTAACCGCCCATGCTGAAATACTTGCAATTACGGCAGCAGCTGAAAATCTTGGTGGAAAGTACTTAATAAACTGTACACTTTATGTAACACTTGAGCCCTGTGTTATGTGCGCCGGGGCATTAAGCTGGGCTCAACTTGGCCGTTTGGTTATTGGGGCCCCTGACGAAAAAAGAGGTTTTACAAACTTTTCGCCATCGCCGCTACATCCAAAAACCGAGGTACTCACAGGAATTTTATCAGACAGTTGTAGTCAATTAATAAAGGAATTTTTTAAG
>JBBIVA010000202.1:0-2531 GCA_037439945.1 Marinilabiliaceae bacterium | reverse complement strand
AATCCCGGCTAAGTCATTAGTTCATTGCCTTTCTAATGACTAATCAGGGTTTAATGTAATTACGTAAATAAAAGAAATTTGTAAAGAAAAAAACCAATAAAAATGCCATCACAATTAATGCTAATACTATTAACCCAAATTACGCATGTGAAAATGCGTAATCGATAAAGTGCTTGTAATCAATTCCAAAGATTTTGAAATTGAAACAATCACCAAATCGGGATTATCCCAATTAAATCAAATAGTTCGGCTCATACTTCGCATCCTGGTGTTTAATTTGGGTTTATCAAATACCTGAATTACATACATTTAAACACTATGCCGTAATTACCATTTGACAGTTTTGTTTACTTTGATTATTAAATACAAATACATAAAAACTTACTATTTAAGCTTTTCTAAATTGATGATAATTCCAAATAATTCTTTAGGTTATAACCAAACTTATAACCTAAACGTGCTAAATATTTTTTTTGTCTATATTTTTGTTGAAATGATTTCAACATTCGCCCATTATTTCTATCTTTGCACCGCATTTGAGAAAATGTGTTACCTAAAGTAACGGTTCCGTAGCTTAATTGGATAGAGCACCTGGTTACGGCCCAGGAGGTTAGGGGTTCGAGTCCCTTCGGAATCACAAAAAAAATATAAAAAGCTGGAAATTGTGCGATTTCCAGTTTTTTTTCGCCAAAATCAAACAAAAGCATTATTTAATGCATTGATTGTTAATTTATAACGTATATTAGATACAATTATTCCGAACCCCGCTTTTCTTCATTTTTAATAAAACTGAAAAATGAGTGAAAATGAAGTAATAATAGTTGATTCTATTCCGCAAATTGAATATGACTTGTTGATTGAAGAATGCGTAAATTATGCAATAATTTCATTGCCATTCACGGTTGACCGGATGAATTTAGCCAATCCGGTATTACAGGCGCTGAACATTGCCAAAGGGAAAATAGCTGAAAGAATTTTTGAGTTCTTCTGTAATGGGAATGGTTTAAATCTTGATTTTGACAGTTGTTCAACAGCTTTTTGGTGTACCGACAAAAGAGATTTTTTATTTGGTGGCATGGAATGGGACTTAAAAAACAATTTTGTTTATTGCACCAACTCATTATTAACCAACAGATACATTGATTTACCTGCTCTTATTCCGGACAGATTTTCTCCAACATTAAATAATCCACAAAAAATGGATCAATGGCACAAAAGGAATCATAAACAATTTGCGTGTTCTGCCGGAGTTGGGTTTATATTCACTTTTATGAAGGGGGCTACCTTAATAAATGGAAACAGGGGATTATATTTTTTGGAAATTAAATTATCAAAAAAGCAGCTTGAATTTATTGAAAATCTCTACAGAGAATTTGGCGGCAGGCCACAAACAAATGAACCATTCACGCAAACCTGGTTTTGGGGCGAAATGGCCAATTACGGGCCTGCTAATTATTATAAAATCAACTTCCGGCCGGCTCTTGTAATAACCGGTTATGCAAAGAATGCCCACTGGTATTTGTTTAAAAAGACAGGGCCTTTGGACTACCAAAATAATTATCAGGATTATTTAAACCACAAATGGTATAATAAAAATTATACCGGCTCATTAAATTTTTTAAATGGTGCATTATGGTCAACTATTACAAATGCAACAACCCCTATTGTATATTTACCGTCGTTTTTATTATTGTTTCCACAACTGTTAACCAATATTCAATTTGGAAGGATAAAATCACCTGAACCAAATTATTTAACAAAGTGATGAATATTTATATAGGCCCCAAGGCATTTAAAAGATGATATTTTAAATCAATGGTGTCAGGTTAAAATTTAATACAAAACTAAAAAGTCTTTATTCATGAAGCTTCAGAGGGTTTCTAGTTTTCTGGGGGTTTATTTCCGCCTCAAGGAATTTCCGTTAAGAAAATCAATTAGATTGTCGTCAGAAATTCGGGCTGTTAGAGCGTAGCGAGTTACCGAATTTTAGACAATAGGGTTGATTATTAGTCCCGATCTAAGTTTTTGTTGTTTTTTTTAAAAACTTACAAAACTACAATCGGGATGCAGCGGCGGCATTTGGCGTAGAATTCCGGTTTATCGGAACTTACTTTTTTTGTTGTAGTGGAGCGAAGTGGATCATGAATACCTTTTTAAGAAAAACACTTATGAATAAAAAAAGTAATCCCGATACATCGGGAGAGCACTTAAAAGAAGATTAGATTTTATACCGGACAATAATGATTTTAAATCACTACTATCCGATAAAAAGTTGTTTTGTCCCCAACGGAACAAAAGTTCAATTCTCAATTAAGTGTTTTACCGATCTTTAGTCCCTAACGGTACTGTGCCGTTAGGTACAGAATATCGGTAAAGATGATTCGACCCCAATTTTCAGTGTCCTGAAGGGACACCGCAATTAGTTGGCATTATAGCATCTTATCGAAAAATTTACCGGACAATAATGATTTTAAATAATAAACCCAAATTTGTCTTTAGCCATTTTTTCTAATGACCGTCATTAGAAATTA
>JBBIVA010000201.1:0-2533 GCA_037439945.1 Marinilabiliaceae bacterium | reverse complement strand
GGTGCGGTTTTTCATAAACAAAACAAATTATTTACTCAGAAAGGGTTATACATAGATTTAAAATGCTTAAATTTAGTTTATTCTCAATTTAAGAAGCAGATTAACAATTAACAACAAACATATTTTTATGAAACGAGCCCCGAATGTTCGGGACAGGCTATCCGACCTTAATTAAAAATTTTTGACGAATGAAAACAAGCCTTAAAGTTCTTCATTGGACACCCAGAGTATTGGGTATCATGGCAATCATGTTTTTAAGTATGTTTGCTATGGATTCATTTAGTAACGATTTAACTATTTGGTTACAAATAAGGGGTTTTTTAATTCATTTAATACCATCCTTTATTTTGCTGGCTTTTTTGGTTATAGCCTGGAAATGGGAATTTGTGGGTGGAATGATTTATGCTTTAACCGGGCTAGGATTTATCCCTTTTATTTATATGGGCAACTTTAAAAATAATAATTCCGTTTGGACTAGTATTCAGATAGTTTTAATTATTAATATTCCATTGGTTATTGTAGGAATTCTATTTCTTATAAACCACTTTAAAAAAAGAAATCAAAATTCTTAAATGAAAGTCATTAAGAATTAAAAATTAATGATTTGGCACCATCTTGTGGTGTTTATTTCCTTATACAGGAAATACAAAAAAGTTTTCGCACCCTATTAAAATGAAAAGGTACTAAAATTGATTATTTCTTTTGTTCATTTTACTGCATGTTTTTTTAAGGCCTAATTTAAATCAAACTTTATTTTTTTTATATCCTAAAATAATCCTGATATTTTAATATAATTAAGCTAACTGTTTTATTATAATAATTTTGTAGATTTATATCTGATAAATTCAGTTAATAAAATTTACAATTATGAGACGGTCAATAATCTATCCCAAACAAAAATTTATTAAACAGGTTGCAAAAATTTCAGCATCTGAAACTACCCTAAAAAGGGGCTTTTCAAAAGCGCATTCCGATAAGGATTTTGACGGTTATAAAGAAAAGCTGGTAAAATTAATTCCCGCCGAGATTGTGGGGGCATATCTTACATTAAAAAGTATTTTAGATACCTCACCGGATATTGATAGCGTTACAATAATTCAATGGGTAATATTTGCCGGATTGCTTGTAATAACTCCTATAATTTATAATAGAATTTATGGAGTTAAAGAGTTTAAACAGCTTATGGTAACAACCTTTGCATTTATTATTTGGGCATTTACTATTGGTAGCCCACTCGATCTTTTTTTTACCGACCTGTCAGGGGAGCTATCTCCACTTAAGGGAAT
Source organism: Marinilabiliaceae bacterium (assembly GCA_037439945.1). Lineage (GTDB taxonomy): Bacteria > Bacteroidota > Bacteroidia > Bacteroidales > Marinilabiliaceae > CALEUX01. Next base: position 1,247 of record JBBIVA010000201.1, on the reverse strand, counting down.
AATTGCAAGCGTATTACTTGTATTTTATTCACTTATAACCCCTTTATTGCTAACGCCACCAAATAATAAATAAAATGCACCAAATCAGAATTACCAATTATGGCCGATCATATTGAACTTGGGAAAAGAGGTGAGCAAAAAGCAGCAGATTATATAAGGGAAAGGGGTTATAAAATAGTTGCACGTAACTGGCGTTTTAAACACAAAGAGGTTGATATTATTGCCTACGATGGAAATTACCTTGTGGTTATTGAGGTTCGTACACGAACATCTTCAAACTGGGAGCATCCACGGGAGAGTATTACACCGGGTAAAATAAGGTTCCTGGTTCAGGCAACTGACGAATTTGTTAATGAAAAAAAGATAGATAACCCGGTACGTTTTGATGTGGTTACCTGTATGCCAAAGGGTGAAACTGAATGGGATATTGACCATATTAAAGCGGCATTTACTGCACAGGCTGAGTGATATTGGGTTTAGAATGGGTTTGTTATTATAATTTGCCTAATATCTTTGAAAACTATTAATGATAAATAGAGTAAAGAAAAATGGATTATTGGTTCTTGCATTACTTATTTGAATTTGTCTTAATTATAATCCAAAGTTATTGTTTAAAACTGATTACAGTAGTTGGGGGTTGAATTTGTATTAACTTGCATCCATTCTCCTAATAATATTCAGATTTCGAAATCCGGAAAATTGGAAGCAGAAGCTGGGGTTGATTTAAAAATAAATGGTCTGATAGGGTTTTTAATTTCAACTGCCGGTATTTTATTAGTATTTTATTTTTTTGTTGACTTTCTGTCCAACCTTAATGGATTTTCTTTTCATCCCCGACTTGTTTTTTATAAATAATACTACCAACCAATTTGAATCTGAACCCGAAAGGTTTAATATAGTCATTGGTAATTTGGTAATAGTGGTTTCAAAAGGGGTAATTGCATTAATTTCAAATGTTTGGATGAACATGGAAAATAAAGCAAATTCATCAGGATAGTAAAAAACCTTAAAAACATACAATTAATTACCTTGTTTTTTGCCCATTCAAAAAGTGGGGTATATGCCTCCTTTATTTCTTCATTAATCAATGCTTTAAGCTCGCAATAAACTTCTGGTCCGGTTTTATTAAGAATATTGGTTACTTTTAATCCCGGCTAAGTAATTAGAAAGGCAATGAACTAATGACTTAGCAGCGATTAACCCTACCGAATAGTCGGTACAGGCTGCTTTAGAAAAACTTAATTTGT
>JBBIVA010000200.1:0-2631 GCA_037439945.1 Marinilabiliaceae bacterium | reverse complement strand
GGGTTGATGGAGCTCAGGCAGGGAAGATTATTTGAGATTCCCGGAGGGGAGATGTTTGCCGGTGTAAGTATTGGTACTATTTTACCTTTAAATGAGAGGGAACTTCTAATAGGTACAATTACCAAGGGATTGTATGTTTGGGATTACAGGAACTTTAAACCATGGATTTCGCCGGCAGCAGAATATTTAAAAAGTGTTAATGTTTTCTGTGGTACTACATACAAAGACAAAGGTTTTGTTTTTGGGACCATACAAGCCGGTATAGTTGTAACCGATTTGGAAGGTAACATACAGCTGGTTGCCGACAAGGATAAGGGTTTACATAATAATACTGTTCTTGGGATAGAAATAGATAAGGATGGTAATATTTGGGCAGGGCTTGACAATGGAATTGCCAGAATTGGGTTTAACTCAACTGTTAGTTTTTTGCAGGGTTATTATGATTTGGGAACCGGATATGCTTTTGAAATTCAAAATGGTACAGCTTTTTTGGGCACCAACCAGGGTTTGTATAGAATTGATATGGAACAATTCAGAAAACCTGTAAAGGACAAAAATGACTTTTACAAGCTTCCTGGTACCAGCGGACAAGTTTGGTCATTATTTACTGATAAAGAAAATCAACTTTTATGCGGGCATAACTCTGGGATATTTTCAATTGAGAAAAACAATGCCAGTTTAATTACGCCGCCGTATATAGTTGGAGCATGGATTTTCAGGTATCCGCCTGATAAAACCGACATTTTATTAGTAGGTTCATACAACGGTCTTTTATTGATTAAGAAGGAAAACGGTAAATGGACCTATAAAAAGAGGCTCGAGGGGTTTGATGAATCATCCAGGTTTATGGAGTGGGACAAAGATGGTGGTTTGTGGATAACCCATGGATACAGGGGGGTTTTCAAGCTTTTCTTTAACGGTAATTATGATGAGATAAAAAAAGTCCAAACTTTTAAAGATGCAAAAGGAATTGAGAATAACGCATCCTTAACTGTTTCAAATATAAATGGTTCAATTGTTTTTGCATCATCCGGAGGCATTTTTGGATATGATTATGCTTCTGAAAGTTTTTACACGCTTGATTGGAATACATTTTTTAGCCAGAAACAAAATTATCCAATTTATTTGGTTGGAGATAAACTAAATAATATTTGGTTTTTTGCAGGGAGGGAAGCAGGTGTTTTGCGCAGACAAGAGGACGGAACCTATTCCAAAGTTGTTAACTCATTTTATTCGCTAAAAGGACAATTTGTTAGTGGGTTTGAGTTTGTTAAACCACTCGATTCACGAAATGCTGTTTTCGGGGTTGAGGATGGTTTTGCCCACTATACAGTTAACGATGAAAAAGATTTTCTTATTCCATTTAATGTTCATATCAGAAGTTTTAGAAATTTAAATGAAGAATTATCATATTATTTTAGTGATAATGTTGATAAACAGTTGAATATTCCTTCATTTCCTTATAAAAATAATTCGTTTGAAGTAGCCTTTTCAGCCTCATATTTTGAAAGTTCCTATATACAATATTCGACATTCCTGGAAGGATTTGACCCAGAATGGCAACCATGGAATTCATCTCAAAAAAGACAGTTTGCCAAACTTTATGAGGGGGAATATACATTTTACGTAAAAGCAGTTAATACTCATGGTGTTGAGACTGAAATTTCAGGGTTCAGATTTGTTGTAAATCCACCATGGTTCAGAACAAGTGTTGCTAAAATATTTTATGGTTTAGTAATTGTTTTGCTAATTTTTGGTGCATGGTTTTTATTGAATTGGTTAATTGAAAGGAGTAAATCAATAGAAATGCATAAACAAAAAGAGGCCTTTAGAATTACCGAAGAGCAGCTTAAAAATAGTGCACTCGAAAATGAAAAGGAAATGATTAAGCTAAGGAATGAAAAGTTAAGAAATGATATGCTCTATAAAGAAAAAGAACTTGCAAACTCAACTATGCACATAATACAGAAGAATGAATTTTTGCATAAAATAAAAGATGAACTTATTAAGCTTGTTAAAGTTAGGGATGTTGATGGATTGGGAGTTAAAATTAATAGCCTTGTTCAGAAAATTGATAAGGACATTGATAATGATTCACAATGGGAAATATTTGAAGTTCATCTGGAGCAGGTTCATGAAGACTTTTTGGCCAGACTCAGAGATAAACATTCTTATTTATCATCAAAGGAAATGAAATTATGTGCCTATTTGAGAATGAATATGTCATCAAAGGAAATATCAGCCCTCATGAATATTAGCGTAAGGGCTGTTGAAAACAACAGGTACAAATTACGTAAGAAATTTAACCTTGATGGAAAAGATAATTTGATTGAATACATTATGGTTATCTAAGTTGTTTCTGAAAATATTTTAATGAATATTACAATTAATTAAAAATGAGTCTGTCGAGTTTTCAACGGACTCTATTTGCATATTGGATCCAATAATTTCTCAGGCCTTTAATAATAGCTTTAATTTGATTTAGGCCTTTACTTTCCTAAAAGTCGGACTTTTAGTGCCATCCACACTTCATTAAGAAAAAATTTAATAGCATTAAACCCTGATTAGTCATTAGAATGGCAATGAACTAATGACTTAGCCGGGATTAACCCTACCGAATAGTCGGTACAG
>JBBIVA010000199.1:0-2754 GCA_037439945.1 Marinilabiliaceae bacterium | reverse complement strand
CTTGTAATCAATTCCAAAGATTTGAAATTGAAACAATCACTAAATCGGGATTATCCCAATTAAATCAAATAGTTCGGCTCATACTTCGCCTCCTATTGATTGATTTGGGTTAAAATTCTATTTCACCTTTGAAACACCACCTGAAACAATAAATTTCATTACATCAGTTGAGTGGGCATCAATATATTCAATATTTGAAACCGGAACAATAACCAACTCTCCAAGTAATCCATATGAACTGGGCATATATATACCAACATACTCTTTTTTAATTCCTATTTGCGATAAATCGGATGCAGTAATAAATCCAAGCCTCCTAAGATCACCTTTGCCATCAATTTTTACTAGTACGGGCTGGTCAAACTTTCGTTCCTTCCCAACAAATGCCGAAAGCAATTCCTTAACTGAACTGTAAATAATATTTACAATAGGGGCACGGGTAAGCAACCTTTCAACCGCAAACAGCAAAGGGCGGGATATAAGTTTTTGTCCCAAAAAGCCAACAACTGTTACACCAACCAATATAATTAACACTCCAAACCCCGGGAAAGAGTATTGCGAAAGAGGTCCTTCGTGAAAAATTTCAAGATCCCGTAATAGTCCGTCGATCCTATTAAATGCATAAATTATTACATAAATAGTTATGCCAATTGGAGCCAAAAACAACAATCCCTGGAAAAAAAACGATGCTAACTTTTTCATTTTAAAAGTTTTTTACAACTCAATTGTTATATTGTTCAAAATTCAATTAAATTAAATCTTTAAGATGCATTACCTTTTAAATAACGAATGCTATTTAATTGTGGAGTTTAGTAATTACAATTAGCAATAATTTAATATAAACCCTTTGCCTTAAGTTCTGATTTAACGGCTTTTGACAGGGAGCTTCGTACAAGATAATATGAATGTTCAATCCATTCCATAAGCATTTTGTCGGGGACTGAACCATCAATTTCCACGGTATTCCAATGGGTCTTATTCATGTGATAACCCGGTCGCACTGAAGAATAAGATTCTCTGAGCGACACAGCACGTTCAGGGTCGCACTTCAAATTTACCCAAAATGGCCCATTAAGGTCGGTTAGGGCAAACATTTTCCCTCCGATTTTAAACACAAGTGTAACCTCATCAAAAGGAAAATCTTCAGTTGCTCCCGGCAGTGATAAACAATACTCTCTAAATTCCTCTATATTCATAATTTTTCATTCAGCCTTTTGCAATAAAGAAACAAAAATATATCCTTTTCTGAAGGTTTTCAAAACCTTCCATTTTTCAGTATTGTTAAGCTCATCAATTTGCTCATCAGCAAGGTTTGAAATATTTGAATAAATAAAATATTTGTTGTTACTATTGTTTGAAATTGTTCTATCCCTGCTTATTAAATCAATATTTTTTTGATTACCCGCAAAACAAAACCCTGCTGAAATATCAGAATATTTAATCCCCTTCTCTTCGATAAAATTCAGGCACTCTTTTCTTAATTCATAAAAAGGTATGTGCGCAAGGGTTGCATCCCATGATTGTGAAACTTTTTCGGGATAAACCCAAAAATGTCCTGATATCTGCAAAAACAAAGCAACAATGGTTATTTTCCTGATTATTCCTTTGGAAAAAATATTTTCAGCCAATCGGTATAACAAAATGGTTGCTATAAAAAATATTACTAAATAATAACGGGTGGAAATTATCATTTTTGTTGATACGGCGAAATAGAAGTATATGACCGCAAAAAAAACCAAAACCAAAACAAACGGTTTATCTGTATCGCCAATTAAAGTTTTTAAAGTTTTCTGTTTAACTGCTCTTATTAAGGTTACTATTAAAGCCCCCCAAACAAAAAACCTACCGTTTTCGGTCATTCGTAAAATAAATGCGGCCATGTTCTTTAGCATCTCCAAAATTGATCCTGGTTTTGCCCAGGTTTCTACCCATGGGGATTCCGTATCACTATTAAACATTTGTATATTAATAAATAATAGTGAATAAATAACAAAGCCGGGTGTAAAGGGTAAAATCCTTTTAATTAAAAGGTTAATGGTAAAACTCTCATTATTACGTAAGTAAAAAAAACAGATAAAAAAAAGTACAATTCCAACACCGGCAATCATTCCCCTGCCACTCAAATTAACAAGTATTGTCATTGTAATTGCCAGCACCCAAATTTTATTTTCCATAACGGCACGGACCGCCAACACAAACAGGGTAATTAATACAATATCGATTGATGCAACAGCCAATTGAGATAAAACTGACGATTCAAGCAACAAAACCAATAATGCATAATTCTTCAAATCAGAAGGCAGAACTGTTTTTAAGAGATTAAAAGTTTGATAAATAAGAACCAAGGCCCATATTAAAATATAAATATGTGATACCCAAAGTTGTTTGCCAAAAACAACCCATAACAAAGCAGTGGTAAAACCCATAAATGAGAATCCTCCAGCCCCAACAATTTTTGTTTCTCCACTAAAGAAAGGAAGCAATATTTGTGAAAAATTATTTGTGTAATACCAATCGGCTGTAATTGAAGAGTATTGAATATTATCCCAAAAATAGCTGTAATTGCGGCTAACGATTGCAACGCCTATATATATAACCCCAATTATAATTGGTGGTAGCATTTCCTTATTAATCCATTTTGAACTCATGATAACCCTGTTTTCTATAAAAAATTTTTGAATAAACAAGCTTTTTGAATTGTTTAACCCAAATTTGTCTTTAGCCATTTTTTCTAATGACCGTCATTAGAAATTA
>JBBIVA010000198.1:0-2835 GCA_037439945.1 Marinilabiliaceae bacterium | reverse complement strand
AGGGTTAATCCCGGCTAAGTCATTAGTTCATTGGCTTTCTAATGACTAATCCGGGATAAAATTTATACATCCTAATAAATTCTTGAATCCTATAGCCGGTTTTTACTAAAAAAAGGCTGTATTAAAAGTATTTTAATGGGTATGGGAATTGAATGTTTGAAAAACTTCTTGGGTAGCAGTATAAACAAAAAGGGGGTGTATGGAACTTTTGGGACACCCTCTTTGTCGGGGTGGCGGGATTCGAACCCACGGCCTCCACGTCCCGAACGTGGCGCGCTACCGGACTGCGCTACACCCCGATTTGCAGGATGCAAATTTATAAAAATATCCTGTTTATTTATATACTTATTTTGTAAAGTTCGGAAAACAGGGCTAAAAAATTTGGTAAACAAAATCAATATAAGAGGGTTTATCTAGTAAACCGTGAAAAACATTTTGACTATATCAATTTGAGGTTGTGTAATTATGCTGGCTTGATTTTTGATATCTTTGACTGGTTAATTTTATTTAAATATTAAATTTCAATTTATTTTATTTACTGAAAATGAAAAAAATAAGTATTACAGCTATTTTCTTAACTGCTTTTAGTGTATTAATAAATGCACAGGAAATAAAGTCAGAAACGCGCGTGCTTCAGGATTTTGATAAAATTAGGGTAAGCAAAGGTATAAATGTAACTCTTGTTGAAGGTGAAACTCCAAAAGCTGAAATCAATATTGAAAATGCTGAACCAGGTGATGTTATAATTGAACAGAAGGGAAAAGATGTTACCATAAAGATGCGTACACGGATATATAAAAATGTGTCGGTAAACGTATATGTTACTTACAAAAACTTAAGAGAGATATCAACCGGTACGGGAGGTAGTGTTGACTCAGATGAACTTATCGAAGCCGATCAGTTAGTTTTGGAGGCAGGAATGGATGGTTCTATTGATTTAGAAGTTGATGTTAAAAAACTAGTGGTAAATACATCTGCAGCCCGCGTGGAAGTTCGTGGAACTGCTGATTATATAGATATCCGGACATCTACCGGTGGAAAATATTTAGGTGCCAATCTTAAAGCCAAAGAGGCCCTGATAAGGGCCAATACTGGTGGTTCTGCACAAACCTGGGTAACCGAAAAAATTGAAGCTATAGCAGGTTCAGGTGCAAAAATTGAATATGCAGGAAACCCACCAAAAGTTGATGCCAAACAATCATTAGGTGGAAAGATAGATAAATTACAATAATGAACATTAATGTTAAGAGTTCTTAATGAAATTTTAGGGTTGATTGGTTAGTTATTGGGAACAATTTTAAATCATCTTCATGTATTTTTGATTTTGCTAATATTTAGCAGTAAGCATTTGCCATTGCCTTTAAAGGTTAATAATGACGAAAAAGTTTGTAATAATTAATTTTTATTGTAAAAAGGCCAAAAACATGAAAAAATATCGTTTTTTCTGAATTTTTTTTACGGTGAAATTTGGAAGACACTATAAATGCTCTATATTTGTGTAAGTAAGATTTAAAAACCTAGTTTTTAACCCCAAAATTTAATGTTTTATGAACAAAGCTCAATTAATCGATGCAATTGCCGGTGAAGCTGGTTTAACTAAAGCTGATGCTAAAAAAGCGTTGGATGCGTTTGTTAAAGTTACCGGTGGCGCTTTAAAACAGGGTGACAGAGTTGCTTTAGTAGGTTTTGGTTCTTTTGGAGTATCAGCCAGAAGTGCTCGTACAGGAAGAAACCCACAAACCGGAAAAGAAATTAAGATACCTGCAAAAAAGGTTATTAAATTTAAAGCTGGTAGTGAACTAACCGACTCAGTTAACTAAGGTTTGATTAAGAAATAAAAAAAGAGGGTATCAAAAAAAGGTACTCTCTTTTTTTTAATATTTGTTGGAATATGTTACCTGACAAAAAAAAGGGGCTTATTAATTATCTAAGAAGTTTTAAGCTTGAAAGCCGTTTAGAGATTTTTGACCAGGTATTGGGTTTACGTACCCGATACCTGACTGTTGTAATGGAGAATTTTGAGAATTCTCATAATATTAGTGCTGTGCTCAGAAGTTGCGAATGTTTTGGAATACAGGATGTTTACCTGATAAAAGATAATGCACCCCTGAATTTTCATAAATATGTTGCAATGGGCTCTTATAAATGGCTTACCCTGAATAAATATAACCGGAAAAAAGAGTTAAATTCATTAAAAGCAGTAAATGATTTAAAAGCAAAAGGTTATAAAATTGTTGCAACAACCCCTGACCCCAATGCATTTTCCTTAACAGATTTTAATATAGATGAAGGGCCGGCTGCATTTGTTTTTGGTACAGAATTAACCGGAATATCAGAATGTATAAAACAAAAAACTGATCATTTTATAACCATACCCACCCATGGGTTCACCCAAAGTCTCAACGTTTCTGTATCGGCAGCAATTGTCCTAAACACCATTACCCAAAAACTGCACTCAAGCCGGGTCAATTGGTCGCTAAGTGAAAATGAAAAGCAGGACCTGATGTTGGAATGGTTGCGAAAATCAATTCCAAAGGTTGACCTGATTGAAAAAAGATTTTATGATAACATGGTTTTATACTGAAAAGAACAGTAAAATTTTGGGTTCAAAACTCGTAAAATAATTTTTTATCCAATGTCGTTTACTTAAGGAATAAAGATAAAAATGTTCTTTGAAATAGTGGAGTTTTTACATGTTTGTTATCTTAGGGGTATAATATAGGCCTTACTGAGAAAGCCTGTGAAAAAAATGACTTTCGTGAAAATTCAATTACAAACATAATTCAATTACTTGAAGATGAAGAGTATAACTGCCGTTCAAAAAACGGCTTTCCA
>JBBIVA010000197.1:0-2856 GCA_037439945.1 Marinilabiliaceae bacterium | reverse complement strand
AGTTATACGAAATAATCAACAAAAATTTTTAGGGTGTTGCAACGCTGAAAACAGGTGTCTGAATTAAGGAGGAAAACCCAGAAGCAGATATAAGAGTTACGGAAAAACCTAACTGACACCTTGTTAAGCTAAATCAAATTCCAGTTTTTTAATGATGCTTATTCCTTCGGGGGTAACCTTGGCCTGTAAAGGGAATATTTCCACACCGCAACGTACGGCTTTTAATAATGTCTTTGAATATTCAGGATCAATTGAAGAAGCGATACCAAAAACCGACACATCCATTCTTTGAATAACATAAACCATAACTGCCCTTATACCTGTGTCTTTTAACCTGATAAGTGTATTCAGATGTTTTAATCCTCTTTCGGTACGTGCATCTGGGAACAGGGCCCAATTACCATCCTTTAAAGTAACGTTTTTAACCTCAATTGCACATTTTTCAGTTTCATTTTCAGCATAAATATCTAATCTGCTTTCACCAAATTTAACCTCGCGTTTTACAAGGGTGTAATTATCAAGGCCTTTAATTTCTTTGTTTTTTATTGCTTCAAATATTAATTTATTAGGATTTGAGGTGTTAACTCCAACCCAATTGTTGTTTATTTTAATCATTTCCCATGTAAACCGTGTTTTCCTTAGCTTATTTTCTGAGGGAGAAAGATAAACGGCTGCCCCCTCCTCAAGGCAGCTAAGCATTGAACCGCTATTGGTACAATGGGCTGTTACAATTGTTCCATCGTTTAATAATACATCAGCCAGAAACCGCTTGTACCTTTTAATAAGAATACCATGTGTTAAATTATTTGCGAAGATCATTAGTTAATCAGGATAATTTTAAGGATTTTATATTACGGTTTAATTTGCCTGAAACAAGTCCTTCTTCATCAATTTCGGTTATTTCAAAACCAATTTCTGAAAACTGAAAACTGATATCTGATAACAGTCCATTTAAAATTATTAATTCCTCCCGGGGTACCTCAATCCTTGCTGTTACTCCAAAATACCGCACCCTTGAGTCTTTAAAGCCTAATGAAAATAAATAATCCTCGGCTTTTTCAACCATTCCCAGTTTTTCTTTGGTAATAAGCTCTCCGTATGGAAACCGGGAACTTAAACAAGGACTGGCAGGTTTATCCCAAATTTTTAACCCAGCCTCTTTTGCCAGGGCCCTTATATCATCTTTTGTTAATCCACATTCTGCCAAAGGACTAAAAGAATTGTACTTACCGGCAGCTTGTAATCCTGGTCGGTAATCACCCAAATCGGTTTTGTTGTTTCCATTAACCATGATAAAATCAGGATAGTTAGCATTCCTTAACCGGTTCATTTCGGTGTACAGATTACTTTTACACCAGAAACATCGGTTTTCGGGATTAGTTTTATAATTTGGATCATTTAGCTCATCGGGATGGATTATAATGTATTTTATATCATTTTCAATGCAAAATGAAACGGCAATTTCCAAATCGCGCCTTTTAAGACTGGGCGAATCACCAATTACTGCAATTGCATTCTCTTTTGGCAGCGAATACCGGGCTGCCCATGCCACCAAACATGAATCAACACCTCCCGAGAGGGCGGTTAATATGCCCTTATGCTGTGAGAACCAACTTTTTAATACATTAAGGTTATTAATCATATTTTTTAAGTTATCTGTATTAAATCAATTTTTTGTTTTAGCCTTTAAAAAAACGCTGTAAAATTAATAAAACATATAAAAGCCGTTGGATGTTTATTAATAATGGTTGTTAGGAAAATAATAAAATATTGATTAGTTGTGAATATTATTGATTTATGCGAATTAAGAGTTGAAATCAAAGTATTAAAAATATATATGCTGCGGCTAATCTACCGAAAACATGCACCATTAGTCCTTTGGTAGACCGTACCTTGGACGCTCTTTGAATATCTGTTTTTTCAATAAGCCAGTTAAATAATGACTCTATAGGCTGTCGAATTCTTGAAACAGCCGTTGAGTACAAGTCGTTAGCAGCTTTATCTCTCATTCTGATTTGCTCACATTGCCCTTTAACAGCTTTTACAGGAGTTAGCATTAATGAGTTGTTCTCACTTTGATTATGTATAAAGTACTCGGAATCATGATAAATTTTGTCACCATAAAAAGTTCTGTTTTCAATATCTCCCCAAGCTTGTTTATAAAGGTTTAGGTCATTCTCTGAAGCTGGAGTGAGTTGAAACTGTTCAGGGAATGGTATATGATTTGGTCTACGAAAGGCAAGGGCGTGCAATTTTAGCCCATAATAATACATACCCTTTGTCGAGCAGTAACCTTTATCTGTTATTTCTCTTGCAACCTTTCCTTCCCGTTTACCCGAACAGGTGATAATTGGCATAGAATCAAGTAAACTCGTGTCCATAGAACAATCAGATGGCGTGGATTCTTCTATTATTTGGGATGCAAGCATCTTAAAGGCCTCGCCCAACCTGTTGATTCTCATATTGAAAGCTTCGTACGATGGCAGTAAAGGAAACCAAGAGCGGAGATGGTCGCTTGCATAATCGTAGATTTGTTTAATTTTAAAGCGTTGTTCGACTTGCATAGTATAAACATAAATTGTCATTACCTCCTCATCTGTGAATACAGGTGAGGAATTATTACTGAACCGAATACAAGAATATTTAAGTTCTTGTTGGTATATGTCGCTAATATACAAATATATAGCGATTAATTTAAGTTCTTTTACCTTAGGAATCATACAATAGGACATAGTTTGGTGGCTATTCTTAATGTGTTGATTTCTAAGGTATTAACAAAACAATATCAATCTAAGTTATTAACATTCAGTAATTTATATGTTGATAACTATATGGTTTTCAACTCTTAATTCGCAT
>JBBIVA010000196.1:0-2929 GCA_037439945.1 Marinilabiliaceae bacterium | reverse complement strand
ATTATCTAATTGCATTTATGAGTGTTTACACAATCTTTTTTATACTACCAAAAAAGCACCCGTTATTTACCACAGGGTGCTTTTGTTTAATATGAGAATTTTTATCCTTTTAAAATACAATTTATAAAAAACGTAACTTTTATTCAATTGTTTTTACTTTTTTACGTCTTTCTGCAGCTCTTTCCATATGAACTCTCCTGTTTTCACGGAACTCTTCTCTTCTCTCGGTTCTTATGGCCTCGTATTTTGTATACTGTTCAGGGGTAAGAATTGCCTTCATTTTGGCATCATGCTCCTGTTGTTTCTCCATGGCAATTTTCATCCTTTCCTGGCGTATTTTTTGTTGCTCTTCTCGCATTTCTTGGTTTGCTTCACGATTTTCGATCATTTCGGCTTCCCTTTTTTCGAGCAACTCTTTAACTTTTATTTCCTGGGCAGGAGTAAGGGCCAACTCTTGTTTTAAATGTGCCAAAACTTTACCGCTTCTTTTTGCAGGCTCTTTTTCAACATTTTGATCAACCGGTTTTTTTACCCCTTGTGCCATTGCAATTGATGCTATTAAAAAAGGCAGCACCAATACCATTAGAATTTTTTTTGTCTTCATTGTAAAAGGTTTAATTTAATTTTAATTAATTTGATATTTTAATAACTGTAGCAGAATTAATATTTTGTCTTTAACAAAATATATTCAGCAACTTAAATATTTTAATTTGAGCGCCATTTTAATTAAAAATATAAAATGGTTAATATTAGCTTTTTGTTTATTGAACGTTCAAAATAAATTTCCGGCTAATTTATTCGTAAGACAAGAAAACGATTGAAAAGTTTAAAGCATGGTTTGAGAATGAGTTAAAAGTTATAATAAATTAGTTCCACAAAAAATTTCTAACATTAAAGAAGGTAAACCTTTAAAAATCGACAATTCTTAAAGTTTCCGAAAAAACCCAAACACCACTTATTATTCAATAATAAGCAGGCTTATGTTGAGGTTAAAATGTTTTATATAAGCTAATTTTGGGTTTTTAAAATAAATATTTGAGATTGAAAATTTAAAGAATGTGTAAAGCACTTATATTCCTATTATTATTTTTACCGTTAAAGGCTTTGGGTACGGAACCTGCTGACTCCACAATGCAGAAAAAGGTTTTACTAAAGCCAGCCATTATTGCTGCAGGTGCGGTAACTCTTGGTTTTTTTCTTGATAAATCAGTTAAAGCAGATAATAAGCTGCAAAACATTGGAGATATTACTGATTATGCAGGAGATAAAAAATTTGTAATTCCGGCGGTGATATTAACTTATGGTACAAGTCGGTTTTTAACTGAAGATGATAAGCTCAGGCATATTTCTGAGGCTTCAGTAAAGTCGCTTTTGGTTACATCAGTATTAACCGAAACTATTAAACATTTGGCAGGGAGAGCCCGACCCTTTACCGGCCACGGACCTGATGAATACAGGCCATTCCCGGGTAACCGCGATGAGTTTAAGTCCCTTCCCTCGGGCCATGCATCTTTGGCATTCGCTGTTTTTACACCTTTTGCTGAGGGGTATTCACGCTGGATATATTTGGTTCCAGTGTCCGTTTCTGCCGGAAGGGTATTTAAGAATAAACATTGGATTTCAGACGTGGCCCTGGGTGGTGGAATTGGCTTTTTATCAGGATATTTTTTTTATTACAATAAAAAAAGGGTAAAACCAATTCCCAATGGGTTGGTAGTCTATTTTTGAAAGCAAAAAACATATTCTGTGTTTTTAGAAATAAATTGTACCCAAACACTTTTATCTGGTGAAATAAGAATTTTGGCGTTTGAATGATTATTTTTGCACTGTGTTTTCCGGAATTTGGATAAATACCCATTTTTATAATGGGCTTATTTATAATGTTTATTAGTTTTTTTCAGGCATAATTTATATATGGAAATAGTAGTAAGTGGAATCAGGCCTACAGGTAATCTGCATTTAGGAAATTATTTCGGAGCTGTTAAGAATTTTCTTAAAATGCAAAATGATAACAATTGTTTCTTTTTTATTGCAGATTATCATTCTCTTACAACCCATCCCACACCGGAAGATTTGCATGGTAACGTTAGGCAGGTTTTAGCCGAATATCTGGCGGTTGGATTGGATCCCGAAAAAGCAACAATTTATTTGCAAAGTGATTTGCCCGAGGTAGCTGAGTTAACACTTCTTTTAAGCATGAATGCATATTTGGGTGAACTTGAGCGTACAACTTCCTTTAAAGAAAAAGCCCGTAAACAGCCTGAAAACGTTAACGCAGGGTTACTTACCTACCCTGTATTAATGGCTGCAGATATTATAATTCACCATGCTGCGAAAGTCCCCGTTGGAAAGGACCAGGAACAGAATCTGGAAATGACCAGGAAATTTGCAGGCAGGTTTAACCGTATGTATAATATTGAATATTTCCCTATCCCTCAGCCATTTAATTTTGGGGAAGCATTAGTAAAAATACCCGGACTTGATGGTACCGGAAAAATGGGTAAATCTGAAGGGAATGGGGTTTTTTTAATAGATGAGCCTTCGGTAATCAGGAAAAAGGTATTAAAAGCAGTTACCGATACAGGGCCAACCGAGTTGAATTCTCCGGTTTCAGAACCCATTAATAATCTCTTTAGCATTATGTCAGTGGTTTCTAATCCGGAAACCCTGGAATTTTATAAGGAAAGTTATGCAAATTGTAATATCAGGTATGGTGATTTGAAAAAACAGCTTGCTGAAGACATTATTTTATTCATTGAACCAATCAGGGGAAAAATAAAATCCATAACATCAAATGAAGAGTATTTGAAGAAGGTAGTTAAAATGGGCAGGGAAAAAGCCCACGCAAGTGCTTCAAAAACTATAAAGGAAGTAAGGGAAATTATTGGGTTTAAGCCATTTTAAAGGTTTGAATGGAGTTTGTTAATTA
>JBBIVA010000195.1:0-2941 GCA_037439945.1 Marinilabiliaceae bacterium | reverse complement strand
TCCCGGCTAAGTCATTAGTTCATTGCCTTTCTAATGACTAATCCGGGTTAAAAATCAAATTATAAACACATGAAAAATATTATCCCGTAAGGTTTTCATAATTTATAAGGTAAATGGTAAATTTTTATAGCTATAGTAAAGCTATAAAATGATTTATAGAGGAAAACAGAAGAGTTAATCCAAAACAGGTTCGGGCAGGATTTCCAATTCAACATGTATAATTCCCTTACGAAGCGCATTAATTGCCTGAAAGGCACTTTTTGAAAGGTCAATTATTCTTTTGCCAACATAAGGTCCCCTGTCGTTAATTATTACAATTACACTTTTACTGGTTTCTTTACAGGTCACTTTTACCCTGGTTCCAAATGGTAATGTTTTATGTGCTGCTGTCAATAAGTCAGGCATGTAAATTTCTCCGCTGGCGGTTGTCCTGCCTACAAAATAGTCGGAATAAAAGGATGCCTTGCCTGTTTGAACATTTGGCGTAACTATTTCATTTTGATTTGATTTGGCAGAAAAGGCAAATGAAATTATTATAATTATAACTAATAACCGGAATTTTTTCATTACAATTAAATTTAATGAAACCATGTTCCACAATAATTAAACCAGAGTTAGTTAAAATTTATAGCTTAATCCCAAATAAAAGTTTCTTGGCTGGCCTGGATAATAATACCTTGGTTCTGCTCCTCCCTGGGAGGGGGCATTTACAAGCACCATAGATGCATGGTTTGTATCAAAAATATTTATTAGGCCAGTCTTTATGGTTAGTACATTTGAATTATTTATTTTAAAGAAGTAGGCTGATGACAAATACATTAATTCATGTCCACTGTATTTTAGTGAGTTATTATCATTTAGGTACTGTGTATTAATATGGTTAAAATTAATTACCAGTGTAAATCTTCCTTTTTCATAATTCAACCTGGAATTTATTAAACTAGTTGGTAAACCGGGTAATTTCCTTCCGCTTAAATCTAAATCACCCTGATAGAATTGTTTAAAGAAATTATTCATTAGGGTATGGGAAATTGTGAATTGAAGATTATGCGGATTGTTAAAATTGTATTTTAATAAATATATCGATAGAATGCTTTCAATACCGCGGTGAACCGTTTTTCCAGCGTTATATGCATAAAAGTTATCACGGTCATCTCTGGTTGTAATAATAAGGTTTTTAACACTTATATTATAGGCTGTTATTTCTGCCTTTACCCTGTTATTTAGTGTTATAGTCCTAAATCCAAAGTCCAAATTTAACCCTTCTTCAGGTTTAATGTTTTTGTTCAAATAACCATTGGCTAAAATAATTTCATCGGAAGATGGAATAGAAAATCCATGTCCGCCTTATAAAAATAAATAAGTATTAGTGCCAATTTTATAACTTATACCCAATGATGGTGATAAAACTTGAAACCCGGTTTTATCGCCTGCAGTTTCAGGAAGGCCAAAAGTATTAACTGTTTTTATTAAAGTATTGTTAAAATTTATACCCCCTGAAATTTTAATTTTTTTATCAGGGTCCCATTCACTTTGCATAAACAGGTTTATAAAATAGCGGTATTCATTATTGTCAAATTCCATTTTTCCTTTTATTCCTCCATCGGTTTCAAAAATGCCCCATTGTCTCTTCTCAGCAAATATTTCAAATCCGGCTGAGGTTAGTAATTTATCTTTTGTTATCGCAAGCCGATTTCGTATTCCCGCTGTATATCTCTTTTCTTCAAGAATATTGAACGGGCGTGATTCATATGAATTGGTAATGATACCGTAAATTGACACAAGGTTTTCAATACTGGTATTGAAATAATTATTTAAAGAAATGCCGCCCAGCAACTTTTTGTATGATTCAAATCCTTTAACAGCAAGCCACGCAGGCGCAGCTTTTTCCGGAGAATTATAAAAGGTTTCCCTGTTGACTGAACTTGGAATTTGACCATACAGGTTGATGTAATTGAGCAGTACCGATAATTTATTGCGGTTAACTGATCTTTGTAATCTAATTATTGCATTGTTACGTTCGTAGTTGTTATTTTGTCTGTACCCGTCTGACACATTTCTGAACAAACCGGCACTGATTTTATACAATGTATCAGAATAGGCTAAATGAGCCCCAACTTTAAAAAAATCAAACGACCCGTTTTCAGATACAACAAGGCCGCTCCACCGATAAGGAAAATAGATTAAAGGACGGAAGACTAATGTACCGCCCAATCCGGGACCGTATAATGACGATGCCGGACCCTTAATTATTTCAATACGACCCGTTCCCCATATTTCAATATCTTCAAGCGTTGTACTTCCATCACCGGCTGTTAATGGTATTTCATTCATAAAAGCCCTAATTCTGTTGGTTGAAAAGGGAGACCTGCTACCAATACCCCTGAAAATTAAACGCGATGTTGTGTAGGTTCCGTTTTGCATATATAGTCCCGGAACCTGCTCCAATAAACTGTTTATTGAAGTTGATTGAGTTTTTGCAGGTTCCAGCGATCCCAGAACTACATTACTTCCGGGCAATGCCGCAATATTTCTGTTTAGTGAGATGGCTGTAACCACAACATCATCAATCGTTTTACTAATCTGCAAAATTATTTTAATGGAGTCATCTGATTCAACATTTCTATTGTTTTCCTTAAAATTTACAAATTTATTAGCAACAGTACAAGCTCGGTTACCTTCATTCCGGGCTTATAATTGAGTAAAAAAAATGGAAAATAAAGAAATCAATAATATTGTTTTGGCCGTGAAATTAAAATTCATGAAATTTTTAAAGGTTAAAACCAATAAGTGAATTGCAAATAATTTTTAAAATGGTAATAAAAATCATCAGATACATTTTAATATTTTCGCCAAAAATTTGTGAAAGAAAAATATTAAATCTTAATCCAATGTCGTTTACTTAAGGAATAAAGATAAAAATGTTCTTTGAAATAGTGGA
>JBBIVA010000194.1:0-2976 GCA_037439945.1 Marinilabiliaceae bacterium | reverse complement strand
ATTAGAAAAAATGGCTAAAGACAAATTTGGGTTAAATAGGTTTATCAACTTTCCAAATAAGCTAAAATTTATTTCCAAAAATTTTGAAATATTAAACATTTTCACCTTACTTTGTATTTCAAAGTTCTTTTGCTCATGAAAAATCAAAATTCCCCGTCCGATGATATAAAGCACATAAGGCAAATGATGGAAGAGTCTGCCAAATTTTTGTCATTAGGTGGCTTTTCCGGTGTAATAGTAGGCTTTATTGCAGTTATTGGTGCTACCGTAGCTTATTTTTTAATACTTGAAAAAGGTACCGTTAAATATGATGAGTATTTAAGGGTTCTGCCAGGTAGTTCGTTTAGCGAAATAAGGGGTTCCTTTATTTTTTTAGGATTGGCAGTATTACTTGCCGCTCTTTTATCGGTATGGTATATCAGTTATAGAAAAAGTAAAAAGTTAAAAGTCAATTTCTGGACTCCTTCGGCAAAAAAAATGGTTTACAGTCTGGCAGTAGTATTAATTACCGGCGGTATTTTTTGTATTATTTTAATTTACCATGGATATTTTAAACTTGTTGCTTCTGTTATGCTAATATTTTATGGTTTAGCACTTTTAAATGCATCAAAATATTCTAAGCACGATATAAGATCGCTTGCTTATGCTCAAATTCTTATAGGTTTAGCTGCTGCATTTTTCCTAAACCATGGTTTACTGTTATGGACTATTGGATTTGGGTTTGTCCATATTTTATATGGAATACTTCTTTATTTTAAATATGAATCGCAAGACTAATTAAACAAAAGATGGGATGAACCAGAATTTTTCGTGTGAGTATGCCTTAACATATGGCAGGTTTCCACAAATTAAAAGGAACTTTAAACTAAAAATTATTTAAATAAGAAACGAGTCCAAAATGTTCGGGGCAAGTTTCCCCTATGTACCGGGACAAGCTATCATACCCTCAAAAATTAATTTTATTATGATGAAAAAATACATTTTTAAAAGGCAAAACATCATAATCGGATATTTCGTGATAATGATGATTCTTTTAACTTCTTGTGCTGATGTTTTATCAATTGATACATGCCGTGCTGGAACACAATATGGTTTCCTGGGGGGGTTATGGCATGGAATAGTTGCACCTTTCAGTTTTATTGCCAGCGTATTTTTTGACTCAATTGCAATGTATGCCGTAAACAATAATGGGGGTTGGTATGACTTTGGCTTTGTTTTAGGTGCAGGAATTCTTTTTGGTGGGGGCAGCAGGGCCGGTAAATAAAACAGGAATTTATTTAAATAGAAATGAATAGTATAATTGAAGGGTTAAACAAAAACTTCGACAGCAGGATTCGTCTGGGCATTATGAGTGCCTTAACTGTAAACGAAAGTGTTGAGTTTAATACTTTCAAGGAGTTGCTTGATGTTACCGATGGGAACCTCGCCAGCCACCTAAAAGCATTGGAAAGGGCAGGATTAATTTCTGTACACAAACAGTTTGTCGGGCGTAAGCCCAACACATCGTATAAAATAACTAAAGAAGGTGCAGCCCAGTTTTCATCGCATATTAATGCTCTTGAAAAACTTCTTGATGCAGGTTAAACCATGTAGAATTAAAATATTTTTTTATTCATATACTTTGTTATTCAAAGTTCTTTTAAAATTTAATATTATGGAAATTCTTCAATCAAACAAAACAAACTGGAGCAACACGCTCACATTCAAATCAGCAATTATAGCAATTATAGCTTTGTTGTTGCTTATACCCCTTGCAATGATCAAAGATGTAATTTCGGAACGTGAAACTGCTGCCGGACAAGTTGAGGGAAACATCTCCGACCAATTTGGCAACGCTCAAACTTTAGTTGGGCCCATTTTAAACATCCCGGTAGAAAAAACTGTGATTGATAAAGATGGAATTGTTCAAAAGGAACGCAATTGGTTGCATATAATGCCGGCAAAATTGGAGATTTCAACCAATCTTGAACCCGAAATAAGGTATAGGGGCATATATAAAACAGCCGTGTATAACTCAGTATCCAATATTGTTGGAAATTTTTCTTTTCCTTTTAAGAAGGAAGAAATTGAAGGTGAAATTGACTGGTCAAAAGCCTGTATTACATTCGGTATTAGCGATAACAGGGGTATAAGGGGTGATGTAGATGTATTTTGGAATAAACAACAACAACCCACCGAATCAGGGATGATTACAAAAAACATAACTAAAACAGGCTTTAGCATACGAACCCCATTACAACCAGAAAGTATTAATGAGAGCTTTACATTTGAGATTAAACTGGACTTAAGTGGTTCAAAAAGTTTCTCGGTATTACCAATAGGGCAATTAAGTAATATTGCAATTACTTCAACTTGGAACGACCCAAGTTTTAGCGGCTCACTTTTACCACAGAACAGAAAAATTAGTGAAAATGGATTTGAGGCCTATTGGAAACTAACACATCTTAACCGCAACTTTCCGCAGTATTGGCAGGGCCAGCAATTTGATGTAAAAGAACATCAATTAGGGGTGGACCTTTATTTGCCCGTTAGCCATTACCAAAAATCTTACCGTTCAGCGAAATACGGGATACTGTTTATTACTCTCACCATGCTGGTATTTTTATTTATTGAACTTACCAGGAATAAAAAAGTGCACTTATTTCAATACCTTTTGGTGGGCTTGGCGTTGGTGTTGTTTTTTTCGGTATTAACAGCTTTGAGTGAGCATCTCGGATTTAATATTGCCTACCTGGTTGCTACTGTTATTAATGTTGCTATGATAGGGTATTTTGCCTACGGATTATTAAAAGACAAAAAATTAACCAGCTGGGTTACTGCGCTTCTGGTTATTATGTATCTGTTTTTGTTTGTATTGTTACAACTCAACGATTATGCATTTCTTGCAGGAAACATAGGTTTATTAATTGCCCTTGGAATTATTATGAAAGCTTCACTTAAAATAGGAAATAAAAATAGTCAGGAACAATAGTTAGT
>JBBIVA010000193.1:0-2978 GCA_037439945.1 Marinilabiliaceae bacterium | reverse complement strand
TGTTGAAAATATGGCTATTGTAAAAGCTGCTTAAATCGAACTCACGTTAATTAATAAAAAAATCACTACTGTCCGATTAATTTTTTTGAATTTACGTGAATCTATTTCTATATAAGGAAATCAGTAGTTTTTTGTTTACCAAGGGGTAACTTTCCGCCTCAGAGAATTTCCGTTAATAAAATCATATTAATTGACTTTAAAATCCCGATGTAAGTTTTTGTTGTTTTTTAAAAAAACTTACAAAACTACACTCGGGATTCAGTAATGGCATTTGGCGTAGAATTCCGGTTTACCGGAACTTTTTTTGCTCTATGTAGTGCGAAGCGGATGCTGAATACCTTGTTTAAGAAAAACAATTTTGAATATAGACAGTAATCCCGGTATATTGGGAAAGCACTTAAACGCAGAATGGATTTTTTATCGGATAATAGTGAAAAACTATGAAACTGACATCAAAAATGTTGTCCATTATTTTTTTCCAAAATGAAAATAATCAAGTTTGGAATTAAGTAGCTGCACTATTAATAACTGACCCTTGATAAACTGACATAATATCTATTAACCTGTCGGTTTGTCATAATGTTTTATTTGGCATATCCTTTGAAAATTAAAAATTGATAAACGAGTTAAATACAAATTTGGAATTCCCCCAGTTATTGATTGAATTATTGTAAAGAATTTAAAATTAAAGTAAAAAAATAAAAATCAAATAATTATGCAAAAAGGAAACATTGGTGTAAGCTCGGAAAATATTTTTCCAATAATTAAAAAATACCTTTATTCTGACCATGAGATATTTCTGCGGGAGTTGATATCGAATGCGGTTGATGCTACACAAAAACTTAGAACGCTATCAAGTGTTGGAGAGTTTAAGGGTGAGATAGGTGATGTAACAATTAAGGTTGACCTTGACGAAAAAAACAAAACCATCAGCATAACAGACCGGGGCATTGGAATGACATCCGAAGAAATTGATAAATACATAAACCAGATGGCCTTTTCGGGAGCCAATGAGTTTCTTGAAAAATATAAAAAGGATGCTAATGCAATAATTGGTCATTTTGGACTTGGGTTTTACAGCTCATTTATGGTTTCCAAACAGGTTGAAATTATTACAAGGTCGTTCATTGACAATGCACAGGGCGTTAAATGGGTGTGTGATGGAAGCCCCGAGTTTACCCTGGATGAGGTTGAAACTACCGACAGGGGAACTAAAATTATTCTTCATATTGATGATGAAAATCAGCAGTTTGTCAATAAAGCAGAAATAAGCAGATTGCTTAAAAAATATTGCAGGTTTTTGCCCGTTCCAATCGCATTTGGCAATCAAACCGAATGGAAGGACGGAAAAGAGATTGAAACAGATAAGTTGAATGTTGTTAACGAAGTTAATCCCCTTTGGGCCCGTAAGCCTTCTGAATTAAAAGATGAAGATTATAAGGCATTTTACCGCGATTTATATCCAATGGCCGAGGCTCCTTTGTTTAATATACATTTAAATGTTGATTACCCGTTTAACCTCACAGGTGTTCTATATTTCCCCAAAATAAAAAATAATGTTGAAATTCAAAAAAATAAAATACAATTATACTGCAACCAGGTTTATGTAACCGATTCGGTTGAAGGAATTGTGCCTGAGTTTTTAACTCTTCTTCATGGAGTAATTGATTCTCCTGATATTCCACTTAACGTATCACGTTCATATCTGCAAAGTGACAGTAATGTAAAGAAAATTTCAAGCCATATAACCAAAAAAGTTTCAGACAGGCTTGAAGAGATTTTTTATGCCGACAGAAAAGTTTTTGAAGAGAAATGGGATGATTTAAAGTTATTTATTCAGTATGGAATGCTTACTGATGAGAAGTTTAATGAACGTGCCGTAAAATTTGCTCTGTTTAAAAACACTGATGATAAGTATTTCACTTTTGATGAGTACAAAGAGTTGATTAAAGCAAACCAAACCGATAAGGTTGATCAACTTGTTTATCTGTACAGTACGAACAAGGAAGATCAGTTTAGTTTTATTGAGTCGGCCAAAAATAAAGGGTATGATGTTTTAATAATGGATGGTTATTTTGATAGCCATTACCTTAATCATTTGGAGCAAAAGCTTGAGAAAACACGATTTGTAAGAGTTGATAGTGAAGTAGCTGATAAACTAATTTCCAAGGATGAAAAAAACGAATTGAGCCTTACAGAAAATCAAAAGGAAGATTTAACCAGTGTATTTACATCACAAATCCCTCAAATGGCAAAATCACATTTTACAGTAACCTTTGAGGCTCTTGGAGAAAAGGATTCACCAATTGTTATAACTCAGCAGGAGTTTATGCGTAGAATGAAGGAGATGAATACATTAGGTGGCGGAATGTCATTTTACGGTGAATTACCCGATAGTTTCAACCTGGTTTTAAATGGTAACCATATACTTATTAACCGAATTTCATCTGAAATTGAAGAAAAACTGGGTGAAAAACTTAATAAAATCCGTAGCCGTATTTCTTCTTTGGAAACTAAACAAGCTAAGCTGGAAACTTCCAAGAAGGATAAAAAGGAAGAAGAAATTCCACAGGCAGAAAAAGAAGAGTTAGTTGATCTGAAAAATAAAATAGCCGAGCAAAAAGATAAGAAGGAAACTCTTTTGAAAGATTTTGCCGGAGGAAATAAGTTGGTTTCTCAATTAATTGACCTGGCCCTGCTTTCAAATAATATGCTTAAGGGTGAGGCCCTCAATAAATTCGTAAAACGGAGTATTGAATTGATTTAGTTAGTGGCTCCTGAATTTATTAAAAAATAAAAAGGATTTAAGCCTGAAGCTTTTTTGCATCAGGCTTATTTCTTTAATGGGGTTTGTTTAATCCGCTTTTCAGAAATATTTCTATTTAAAAAGTGAATTCAGATAAACGCTGTAAACCTTATAGAATAATGAATAAAGCAAAAAAAATTATTACAATTAATTGTAGTATTATCAAAAAATA
>JBBIVA010000192.1:0-3082 GCA_037439945.1 Marinilabiliaceae bacterium | reverse complement strand
ACTCCACTATTTCAAAGAACATTTTTATCTTTATTCCTTAAGTAAACGACATTGAAATATTGGTAAATTTTTAATTAAGTAATATTAATTTGATTAGGATTATTTAACATTGGTCTCCAATAAAAAATAATCGTGAAATAAGTATTAGTATTTTAACGTTTTAATTTTGATGCCAAATGCTAAACCGGTTACTTTATGTTTTTGTTTTTTTTTATTATGTTAAAAATAATAAAGTGTCAATATATTATTTTTACAGGAAGTATTTTTGGCCTTAAAATTGCGAAATTACTGTTATTGCGGTATTGCTTAATTAAATAATAATTTACCTTTTAAAGTTCAATTTTGTATATTTATAGTTGTTTTAACAGGATTAAAATCAATTAAATAATTAATATATAAAAGATGCACCCAATACCTTTTACAAGTGAAGGGTTCATCCGGGAATCCGGATCCGTGAATCTGGCAATATCAAAAAAAATAAATAAGGATGAAAAAGGTTTTAATAATTTTTTTATCAGTTTTGGGAGGAATTCTCCTGTTATTATTTCTATTACCTTTTTTATTTAAAGGCAAAATAGAATCAAAGGTTAAAGATGTTATAAACCAACAGGTAAATGCAACGGTATCATGGGAGGGGTTTTCAATTTCAATGTTCAGGAGTTTTCCAAACCTGGGTTTGGGTCTCGATGGATTGCTCATAATAAATGAGGAACCTTTTAAAGGAGACACCCTAATTTATGTCGAAAATTTCGGATTATCGGTAGATGTTTGGAAAGCAATAAAAGGAGATGGCATTGAAATTAAATCAATATTGGTTAAAAAACCGGCAATTAATTTAAAGGTTAATGCCGATTCCATTTCAAACTGGGATATTTTTCCTGTTACCGGGGAAGAAATGGCGCAGGATACTACAACTACCGGCCCTGGTAGTTTTGCCCTTCAGTTGAAGTCTTTTGAAATTAAGGATGCATTATTCACATTTTCAGATAAAACTTTAAATTTTTCAACTTCAATAAATGGATTTAATGCGTCCATTAAAGGAGATATGACTGAGGGTTACACCAACCTTGATGTTTTGGCACATGTTGCTGCCTTCAACCTGGATTATGAAAATGTAAGGTATATCAAGAACTCGTTCCTTGATCTTGATGCCACCATAGGTGCCGATCTGGACAAAATGATTTTCACTTTTAAGGACAATGAATTGAACTTTAACAAAATTCCTCTTTTCATTGAAGGTACTTTTGCCATGTTGGACAAAGGTTATGATATGGACCTTAAAATGGCTGCAAGGAAAACTGATTTTAAAACAATTCTGGCTTTGGTACCGGAAATCTATTTAAAGGGTATTGATGGATTGAAAACCAACGGTAGTTTTGAGTTAATTGCCACAGCTAAAGGAGTTTATATTGATACCGATAATTTACCGGCTTTTAATCTTCTTTTAAATGTAAAAGATGGATATATAAAATATCCCGATCTGCCCAAATCAATTGATAATATTACTGCTAATATGGTGGTAAATAATCCGGGTGGTGCATTGGATAATACAGTGGCGGAAATTAAAAGTTTTCATTTTAAACTCGACAATAATCCGTTTGATGCAACTCTTAAAGTAACCAAACCAATTTCAAATGCAGCTTTTGTTGGAGGCATGAAAGGTACCATTAATTTGCTGTCGTTAAAAGATGCCATACCTATGGATAGCGTTGAGATGAAGGGGATTGTACAAACAGATATTACCATTGACGGAAACTATTCAATGATTGAAAAGGAGCAATATGAGGATGTTAAAGCTAGTGGAATTATAAGTTTGAAGAATTTCGAATTTAAGAGTCCTGATTTAAAGAGTGGAATGGTAATTAGTGAAGCCAATATGCAACTAACCCCAAGGTTTGTTGAATTAAAATCCTTTACCAGTAAAATGGGGGAGAGTGATTTTAATTTAATGGGAAGACTTGAAAATTACCTTGCCTATGCACTTAAGGATGGAGTTTTGAAGGGTAAGCTTGAACATAGCTCCAAATATATTAATGCCAATGAATTAATGGGTTTGGTGCCTGAAGGAACGGAAGAAACAACAACACCCGATGAACCCATGGGAAAGGTAATTATTCCTTCTAACCTGAATTTTGAATTGACCAGTAAGGTTGATAAAATTTTATATGATAAACTGGAATTGACCAATACTATGGGAAGTGTTAAAATTAAAGATTCAAGAGTTATTTTAGAAGGGTTGAAAACTGACCTGCTTCGCGGACAAATGGTTATGACAGGGGAATATAATACTAAGGATACAATTAAACCTTTTGTCGATTTCAACCTGGCAATTTCATCAATCGATATTAACAAAGCCGCCCATTCAATTAGCATGATAGAGTCCCTTGTTCCGCTGGCTAAAAAAGCCAACGGTTTAGTTTCCAGTAATTTTAAGTTTAACAGCATTATTGGCAACGATTTTTCTCCGGTACTAAATACAATTAATGGCGGAGGAATGCTTAAATCGACAGGTATTGAAATGTCAGGCGCAAAAGTTCAGGATGCATTAACATCAATGCTTAAAAATGATAAATACAAGGTGGCATCGGTAAAGGACCTACTCGTTAACTTTGCAATTGATAACGGAAATGTTTTGGTTAAACCATTTGATGTTAATGTGTTTGGCAAAAACCTTAATATTTACGGAAGACAAGGTATTGATCAATCAATGGATTTTAATTTAAAAATGCCTGTTACAAGGAGTGAAATTAGCAATGTAGCGGGTTTATTAGGAGGCACTTTGCCTGCAACCGGCGACGATTTAATGGTAGGCGTTTTAGTTACAGGTAAAGTAACCGACCCTAAATTAAAATTTGTTCTTGATGATGCCAAATCGCAAATAAAGGATGAATTAAAGCAGGAGGTTGAAAAAGCTGCTGAAAAAGCCGCAGAAAAAATTATGAGCGACCCGAATGTTCAAAAAAAGGTTGATGAAGTGGGTAATAAACTTAAAAAACTTTTTAGATAAATTTTATGGTATTATATTTTAAGAGGCCGTCTCAAAAGCAATTTTGGGCGGTCTTTTGTTTTTTTTTGATAAACC
>JBBIVA010000191.1:0-3154 GCA_037439945.1 Marinilabiliaceae bacterium | reverse complement strand
TTGAAAATATGGCTATTGTAAAAGCTGCTTAAATCGAACTCACGTTATTTAAATAATAAGCAGCCATTTTTTTTTATTCACCCGTGTAAATAAACAAAATAAAACTAAATACTGTGCCTTTTTTCATCTGTTCCCTATGGGCTAACCATAATCAAATTATTTGTGTAAGGGCTTCATTTACTTTTAATGTCTAAGTATATTAAATAGTTACAATTTACAAGTTTGGACAGAAATTGATTAATGTAATAATAATTGGAAGCCTCCCGGGTAAACCGTTTCACCTGATGCCTGGGGTAAAATAGCCAACAGTAAGCAGAAAAATTGAATTGGTATGGGATAATTAAAATGGGCAGGAGAATAAAAATTATGGAAGGGGCACTATATTGTTATTTTATTTGAAATATAGAAAAACCGGCCGGGTTGCAAATTAAAATTTAAAATAATCAAATTAATGTTTCACTCATTTTTGGTTTCCAACAATACAACCCGGCCGGCATTAATATTATGAAACTGCTTTACAGTTTTTGGCATACCAGCTAACCGGATGCTCATGCCCTGTAATCAACTCTTCCAAAATCTTCCGGTCATCCCAATGAGTTCCAAAACTACATGTTTGATCCAACGCCCGCGAAAGTAATATCCATTCATCCAGGACTTTCATTGTTAGGCGCCCTTCAAACTCTTTTAATAATCCAAGAAACCTGCAATTGATCAGATGGACTTTAGGTTCTTCACGGCAAAGAATTTCCCGGGTTGTAAAAACATGATCGTCAACACGGATAAATTCATCCTCATCCAATGTAATATTAAATGTAAAATTCATTTTCCCCATAACAAAGGCATTTCGGTTAAAGGTTTACCTGTTAAAAGTTACAAAAAAATCTTATTGTAGTAAACATTTAATTAAAGAAATTTTTCTATTTATAATGGTTATAAACACCGCAAACCCTTGCATTCAAAAACGATGAATTAATTCCTTAACTTATAAATTGCTGCCTTTTTTGCCTTTATCATTCCACCAAATCCACCATTGGTTGCCACTTCGCCCGGAAACTGAATTGTTTTGCAAAACCCCAGGAGATCATCTCCGAAATAAAACTTATCCCTGTCAATATTGGTTAACTGCATAGCATGTTCAGGAATTTTCAATTTGTAATAAATATCCTGTTCGCTGAAGTTTACAATTACGATAAGAATATCACCCTGATAATACCTTATAAAGGCAAAAAGCTTTTCGCTGTTAAACGATGGGTTATCATTATTTGCCCACAAAAGGTCATAAAACCTTCCTTTATAAAGGGCCGGGTTTTCATGAATAAGATTTATGAGTTTTGAATAAAAGTGCCGTATTCGGCGAGTTTCAAGTGAAAGGTTTAACTCTGAATAGTTGCCGTTTCCCCTCCATTCATTAATCAAATTTAAACCCCAATAATCAAAAATTGTGGTGCGTCCATCCAGACCGCTAAAACCTTCAATGTCCATTCCCCTTTCACCAAGTTCCTGCCCTGAATATAAAAGCAGGGGATTATTGAACATTGTTGCGGCCATTGTCATGCCAGGTATTGCCCGGTATCCGTTACCCAAAAACATATCGGAAGCCAATCGCTGCTCGTCATGGTTTTCAAGAAAATACAGGAGAAAATTGTGTAAACCTTCAGTTTTTTTCCATATTTCTGATATTTGCCGGGCCGGGGCCCTTCCTTCGAGTACCGCTCTTAGTATATCATAAAAAATAACCTTATCATATAAATAATCGAATCCACCTTTAAAAATAAAATCGCTGTAAAGATGTTCATCGTATATTTCACCAATGAATAATATATTTGGATGTTTATGCTTTATTTCACCAATTAGCCAGTGCCAAAACTGTATTGGAACCATACCGGCCATGTCGCACCTGAAACCATCCACACCTTTTGAAACCCAGTATAAAACAATGTCCCTAATTTTAAGCCATGTGTCGGGCTCGGGCCTAAACTCAATTGTTTGGTTTCCTGAATAATCTATGCCATAATTCAACTTAACAGTTTCGTACCAATCGCTTATTGACGGGGTTGGTAAAAAACAATCATTACCAGTAGCCCTGGCCGGATTTTCGTGCCAGCAAGGCTCTGATTTTGTATTGTCAGGTGAAATAAAATCCCGATCCGGGATATAATAAAAGTTATTGTTTTTAGCAAAGGGCCTGGAAATATCATCCTTAACCCCGAAATCATCTGTGCCTTCAGGGGCTGCATCAGATGAATATTGCCTGGCAAGGTGGTTTGGCACCATATCAATAATTACCTTCATGCCGGCTTCGTGAGTACGATTTACCAATGCTTCAAACTCATTTAACCTGTTTGTTACATCGCAGGCCAAATCAGGGTCAACATCATAATAATCTTTTATAGCATAGGGTGAACCTGCCTCACCTTTAACAACATCGGCACAATCACGAATTATACCATAACCACTATAATCTGTTTTTGTTGCATGTTCTATTATTCCGGTGAACCAAATGTGCGTGATCCCAATTTTTTTTATTGAGGATAAAGCCTCATATGTAAAATCATTTAGCTTCCCACATCCATTCTCCTCTATTGTGCCATTGGTTTTGTTGGTTAAATTCTTATTACCGAATAAACGCGGCACTACCTGATAAATAACTATCCTCTTGCTTTCCATCCAATAAAATCAATATTGCTTTCTGATAGGTTTAAATTGTCAAAGAAATAAATTATATCAGTACAAAAATACGATTTTATAAATGGCATTTTAATTAAGACTTAAAAGAAGATAAGAAATAATGTCAAAAATGTAAGAAGTCTGATTTTTCTAATAATATTAAACCCGGATTAGTCATTAGAAAGGCAATGAACTAATGACTAATCCGGGTTTATTTCGTGGTGAATCCACCGTTATTGATTTCTGGTACTTCTAAGTGGGCGGTTACCAATCTCTAAATTGTTTGTGTTTTCTTGATAGCCTGACACGGTTTGCAAAAACCGTGACAAACCTATGAAATTTACCGTCCGTGTTGGCGTTTAGTTGCAATTTAATTGCACTCTAATTAATCCTCCGTATTCTATTGTCAGGATATCACATCCCTTTCATCTTTTTCCCTGAACCAAATACCAGTCTATCCACGAGTCTAATTGACTAACAGAATTAG
>JBBIVA010000190.1:0-3175 GCA_037439945.1 Marinilabiliaceae bacterium | reverse complement strand
TTCGCTGCCAAACACTTGCTTTTTATTGTCAACGCACCTTTTTCGTTAATAAGTTAGTGATTGAATAGTCACCTTTTTTTAAAGCAAAGAATAGATTATTTTTCTTTAATAAATTGTAACTTTAACTTAATAAGGAATAAAAAAATGGAGAAAAATTCAATTCCAATTAAACTTTATATTGGGGCCGCAATGGCCACAACATTAATCCTTATTATGTACACTGCTTATATCTGGAAAGATTATTTTGATTTCAGGACTGTTATCGGACGCGACCTCCGTATTAAGGAACTGAGCAGCACAATAACTTATCTCGACGAAGTTTTAACCATGTCGGCCAGGATGCGCGCTGTAACCGGCGATATTACATGGGAACACCGGTATTTAAAACATGAACCCCTGCTTGATAGCGCTATAAAAAGTATAAAAACAATTGCACCGCATGTTTATATTAGTAAGGCAGCGGCCCAAACCGATAGTGCAAACCTGAAATTAGTTAAAATGGAAAAAGAATCTTTTCGCTTAATGAATGAAGGGAAACAGGATTCTGCCATTTTAATCCTTTTTAGCCCAGAGTATGAAAATGAAAAGTTAGTGTATAAAACCGGAAACGATAAAATTTTATTCATTCTTATCAACCAGGCCGAAACATTTGTTAAAGAATTTCATCGTTATGGTTTATTTGCCCCAATTATTTCTGTAGTTTTTCTGCCAATTATCCTGTTGGTATGGCTTAATGCCATAAAAAGAATAAAAAGATATTATTACGAACGTGAACAAGCAGAGGAAGGTCTTCGGCGTTCAGCCAGGGAATGGTCGAATACCTTTAATGCTGTTGAAGATGCCACATGCTTAATGGATAATGAACAGAAAATATTGCGTTGCAACAAAGCGATGACAGAACTTTTTCAAAAAGGGTACCATGAAATAGTTGGTCACCAATGCTGGGAGATTGTCCACCATACTACCGGGCCTGTTTGTAACTGCCCTTTTGTCCGCCATAAATTGAGCCTTAAGCGTGAATCCATGGAGCTTGAGTTAAACGGAAAAATATTGGATATTACAACAGACCCGATTTTGGACGACCAGGGGAAACTAAACGGTACAGTGCATATTATCAGGGATATTACCGAACGTAAACAATTAGAGTTGTCCCTTGATGAGCAAAGGGTTTTCAACGAAACTATTATCAACACCACACCCGACATTCTTTATATTTACGATATTGAGGAAAGAAGGAATGTTTTTGTTAATGAAGGAATACAGACAAATCTGGGTTATTCGGGCGAGGAAATAAAACAAATGGGCAACCAACTTATTCCCACTTTAATGCACCCTGATGATTTTGGTTATTACCTCAATAACACCTACCCCAAATACTTTTTGGCTAAAGATGGCGAGTTGGTTGTACATGAATATAGAATGAGGGATAAAAGTAACAACTGGCATTGGCTCTATTGTAAAGAATTGATTTATTTAAGAAAAAAAGACGGTACCCCAAAACAGATATATGGTATAATCACCGATATTACTAAAATAAAAGAAACAGAAAATGAGCTTAGGGTTTTAAATGAAGAATACGAAAGTATTAATGAAGAATTAAAGCAAACCAACGAAGAACTGTTTGTTTCGAAAGAAAGGGCCGAAGAAAGCAACCGGCTGAAAACGGCATTTTTAGCAAACCTTTCTCACGAAATACGCACCCCAATGAACGCAATTATTGGCTTTACTGATTTACTTAACGAACCCGATTTGTCATCAGAAAAAAGAGATGATTTTATCAACATCATCCATAAAAGCGGCAACTACCTTTTATCTGTCATAACCGATATTGTTGAGATTGCTAAAATAGATTCCAAACAGGTTTCTATTAATTATTCAGAATTTGATATAAATAAATTTGCAGGTATAATTTATGACAGTATGTTGGTTAATTTACCCAAAGACAAGAATATAAAATTTTGTATCGGAAAATCGAATATTGCAGAAGGCACCATAATTTCAACCGACGAAGTTAAACTGAAACAAATAGTCCTGAACTTAATCAACAATGCTTTTAAATACACACCTGAAGGGGAAGTAGTTGTTACATATAATTTTACACCTGATAACTTCCTTGAAATCGTTGTAACAGATACCGGTATTGGGATTCCGGAAAAATATCATGAAATGATTTTTGAACGGTTCAGGCAGGTGGAGTTAGATAACAGGGTTTTCCAGCAAGGTTCAGGGCTGGGGCTGTCAATTTGCAAAGCTTATGCAGAGATGATGGGGGGGACAATTAGCGTTAAATCAGTACCCGATAAAGGTTCGGCCTTCACTGTATCAATTCCGGTAAGTATAGTTCAAAAATTACCGGATAAATCCGAACCTGTGCCGCTAACAGTAAATAGTACCGCTAAAATAAAAATATTGGTTGCCGAAGATAACGAATATAACTATGTATATATTAAAGAAATACTTTCGGACGACAATTTTACTTTATTCCATGCCTATAATGGCATTGAAGCCATAAAGATACTTCAGGAGATACCAGACATTGGTTTAATACTTTTAGATATTAAAATGCCCGTTATGGATGGGTACGAGGCTTTAAAAGAAATTCGAAAACAGAATACTTCAATTCCGATTATAGCCCAAACAGCATACGCTTTATCCGAAGACAGTATGAAAATTAAATCAGCCGGGTTCGACGGCTATATAAGCAAACCGATAATAAAAGACGATTTACTGGGGCTAATAGAGGAAACGATGCGATGAAAACAGCTACCCGTACCATCTCTTCGCATTCAGGCACATGCTGCAAACGCTGCAAACGCTGCAACCCATTGCACAAACAAATAACAGGATTCTTGAAACATTCATGATTGACAGCTACGCACAATGTGAAACTGACGATTTCAGGTGGAGCGACCTTAACTTCTCTTTCGAGATAAAGGAAAATATTCTTAACATTTCATTTTCGGGGGAATACCTTGGCGCATATCCAAATTATATAACCGATGAATTGTTTTTTGACTTAAATACGGGCGAAATGATTTAAGTATAAAGGAACTTTTGGATTAATAATTTTTATCACTACTGTCCGATAAATTTTTCGATAAGATGCTATAATGCCAACTTTATTGCGGTGTCCCTACAGGACACTGAAAATTGGGGTCGATTCATCTTTACCGAT
>JBBIVA010000189.1:0-3246 GCA_037439945.1 Marinilabiliaceae bacterium | reverse complement strand
TCGATGATTATTGGCTTTAAACTATATCGCAGCCTGAAAAATGTCCATTAAGCCCGGTTTTTCTATTCCCGTAAACCAGCTAAATAATGCAATAATTCAAGAAGCCTATTTAGGATGAGCAAAAAATATTACAAATTTTTACCTTAATTGTGTAAGCGAACACCACCCTAAAATACCGAAATTTGTCCAATATTATTATATATTATGGCGTTAAATACCGATAAATCTGTTTACATTAAAATTGAAGGTATTAAAAACGAGTCGTCTGATTACGTTTTAAGGGACTTTGTGCTTAATAAAAGGGGGGTTAAAAACTTTTCATTTGATTTTAAATCAAACCACGCAATAGTTGAATATAACGGTGATGCGGATATTTTACCAACAATGGTAAGAGAAATAAATTTAATGGGATACAACGTAAAAACAAAAAGTGCCGGTTTTAAAGTTGAAAACATGACATGCGCATCTTGTGCACTAAATATTGAAAGTTTTTTAAAATCAAAACCAGGGGTTTTAAATGCGTATGTAAGCTATGGTTCTGAAAAATTAACTATCGAATTAATCGAAGATGTAATTTCATCTGAAGAATTAAAAATTTGCACAAAGTCAATTGGCTATGAGCTTTTCGACGATAATGAAATTATCTCAAAAGATGTTATTGATGGAATAAAATCCAGTAAACTCCTGACGCTCAAAAAAAATACCCTTGGAGCTGTAATCTTATCCCTGCCGGTATTTATTATTGGTATGTTTTTTATGAATATGCCTTATGCCAATTTTGTTATGTGGGCACTGGCAACTCCTGTTATTTTTTGGTTTGGCAAAACCTTTTTTTCCGGTGCCTGGCAACAAATCAGGATTTGGAGAGCAAATATGGATACTTTGGTTGCACTTAGCACCGGAGTAGCTTATTTCTTTAGTGTTTTTAATACTCTTAATCCCAGCTTTTGGGTTAAGAAAGGATTACATGCCCATGTTTATTTTGAGGCCTCGGCAATTATTATAGCATTTATTTTAATTGGAAAGTTAATTGAGGAACGGGCAAAAGGAAATACAAAATCGGCTTTAAAAAAACTTATGGGACTCCAACCCAAAGATGTTACAGTAATTCATGATAATGGCCTTGTAAACCGTATTCCCATTGAGCAAATTAAAATTGGTGATACCATAATTGTTAAGCCCGGTGAAAAAATTGCTGTTGATGGGATTGTAATACATGGCAATTCCTTTGTAAACGAGAGTTTGTTAACAGGTGAACCATTGCCCGTATTAAAAGAAACCAACAGCAAGGTATTTGCTGGTACCATAAATCAAAAAGGGAGCCTTAAAATAATTGCCGGGAAAGTTGGAAAAGAAACCATCCTGGCCCAGATAATAAAAACAGTTGATGATGCACAGGGAAGCAAGGCTCCATCGCAAAAGCTGGCCGATAAAATAGCATCGGTATTTGTTCCGGCAATTATAGTTATTGCCATAATCTCATTTACACTATGGCTATCGGTGGGACGAGCTGATGCATTATTATATGCCATAATTTCGTTTATAACTGTTTTAATAATTGCCTGTCCGTGCGCACTTGGCCTGGCAACACCCACGGCTATAATGGTTGGGATAGGTAAAGGGGCCGAAAACGGTATTTTAATAAAAAATGCTGAATGCCTTGAAAACTTTAAAAAAGTAAATGCCTTAATATTGGATAAAACCGGGACAATTACTGAGGGCAAACCTGTTGTAACAGATATTTACTGGGTAAATCTTAATAAAAAGGAAGAACAGGTCCTGGCAGCCATTGAATCCCATTCTGAACACCCATTGGCAGATGCAATTGTCAATCATTTAAAAATTAAAGATAATATACAACTTACACATTTCGAAAGTGTTACCGGCAAAGGAGTTAAAGCCATATATAACAATGAAAAATACTTGGTGGGAGGTTTAGAATTTTTAACTGAAAACGGTGTTTATCAGGATTTAAACCTTAACCAACTAGCGATTGAATGGACAAAACAAATGAAAACTGTAGTTTGGTTTGCTTCATCAAATAAGCCATTAGCAATAATTGCAATAACCGATAAAATTAAAAGCACTGCAAAAATTGCTATTCAGGAAATTAACAACATGGGTATAGATGTTTATATGCTAACCGGTGATAATGAAAATACTGCAAAAGCAATTGCATCCCAGCTGGGCATAAAAAACTTTAAATCAGCATTACTTCCCAACGAAAAGGCAGATTTTGTAAAAGATCTGCAAAAAAAAGGAAAAATTGTTGCCATGGTTGGCGATGGTATTAACGATAGCTCAGCCCTTGCATTTGCTGATGTCAGCATTGCTATGGGGCATGGAAGCGATATTGCAATTGATGCAGCCAAAATGACTATTATATCTTCCGATTTAAGTAAATTACCATTGGCATTTAAAATTTCAGAACAAACAGTGAACACTATTAAGGAGAATCTGTTTTGGGCATTTTTTTATAACTCGTTAGGTATTCCAATTGCAGCAGGAGTATTATTCCCGTTAACAGGATTTTTGCTTAATCCAATGGTTGCAGGGGCAGCAATGGCATTTAGCAGCATAAGTGTAGTTGCAAACAGTTTAAGGTTAAAGCATAAAAATATTAATAATGCTAAAAACAAAACATTTACGAAATACGAATCAGATAATTTGCAGGCCAAACAAATTACTAATGATGCTCACAATAACTAGCGGTTTCAATATTTCTTAAGGGTAAAAACTAACTCGTTGCCTGAAGGAAACAATGCAAAATTTTTAAGCGCAAAATTACCTGTAAATACCCTAAAACCGATGGCATTTAAGCTACATAGCACTGCTAAAACTTTAAATTTTAAAACGAATATTAATTGTGCAACATGTGTTGCAAAGGTTACCCCCCTGTTAAATAATTTTGATGGCATCAATAGCTGGAGTGTTGACATTTTAAGCAATGATAAAACTTTATCAGTAAAACACAACGGTGTTAGTCAGGAAGAGATAATAAGTATAATTAAAAAAGCAGGGTTTAAAATTGAAATGGCTTAAACCTGATGGTTCACATCATTAGTTTAGTTACTCATTCTGTTTCAATTAAAACTTCTTAAAACGTTACTATTGACCCCAAAACAACTCACCAAACTAAATCAATTCAATAAATCATATTTCAACCACCTACATATATAACTGTATTTAAACCCGGATTAGTCATTAGAAAGGCAATGAACTATTGACTTAGCCGGGATTAACCCT
>JBBIVA010000188.1:0-3262 GCA_037439945.1 Marinilabiliaceae bacterium | reverse complement strand
AATAGAAGACATGTAATCAATAACTTAACACTATTAATTTCTAATGACGGTCATTTGAAAAAATGGATAAAGACAAATTTGGGTTAAAGTCTCGCTAATGTGTGGTTTGAGCCAATATAATTTGTGAACCTGGGGTTTGTATACGGCTATTGGAGGTAACCGGCAGATGCATGCCTGTGTTTCAAATACCTGTATGTTAATGTCAAGACACGAAATTGATAATCTTGTAAACAAAGTACCGGGTTCTTTCGGTGAAGAAAAAAACTACTCACCGGTTTGGCATTTCCGTATTGCTGGCGCAGAATTGGGCGATATGAGGCACATGAATTAAAGTATGCAATTTCCCAACATTTTGCCAGCCATAATTTAGAAATGATGGAAAGAAATAAAGTTTTTGATGTAAAAACAGCTGGTATAAAATAAAGTATAGCACAGTAACACAATTTTTAGGAACCCTAATCCCGATTTGATAATTTCAATTTGTGATGATAATACTGATAAGCACTTTTAAGTGAGATGCCCTGAATTCGGGTAACAATTAAAGCCGGGCTTAAGAAACATACCGAGGCTGACTACAAAATTGAAACAGTTGAAGCTTTTCGTAGGTTCATTAAATCACTTTGATCAAAATAAAAATGGGTTATAAATCAATAAATATTTGCCGGATCTTTATATATTTATTAGTTCTATAAACATTGTTTAAATTTTGACTAAAATAAACTCTATAACAATGGCACAAAATCAATTTAATAATTTGGATGTTCCACCTTTTATAAGGCAGGTATTAAAGAATATCAGAAGCCTTCTGCTTTTGCTGGTGGTTTTGTTAATAGCCTGGAGTGCTTTTTTTCAGGTTGAACCTGAAGAGGTTGGGGTGATAACAAGGTTCGGGAAATTTACAAAACAGGTTTCACCGGGACTTAATTTAAAACTTCCATTCGTTGAAAGGGTAATTAAAGTCCCTGTTGAAAGGCAGCAAAAGCTGGAGTTTGGATTTAGGACCATTTCAGCCGATATCCGAACCGAATATACCAAAAACGGTACAATAGGGGAGTCATTGATGCTAACGGGCGACCTCAATTTGGCCGATGTGGAGTGGGTTGTACAATTCAGGGTTGAAGATCCGTACAAATACCTTTTTATGGTTCGCGATCCGGAGGGAACATTGCGTTATATAGCAGAATCGACTATGAGACAGGTTGTTGGAGACCGTACGGTGAATGAAGTATTAACCGTGGGCCGTACCGATATAGCACAAACTGTTAAGGTATTGATGCAGGATATTTGCCGGGATTATTCTTTAGGAGTAAAAATTGACCAGGTTGTATTGCAGGATGTTAACCCACCAGATCCGGTTAAAGCCGCATTTAATGCTGTAAATGAAGCACAACAGGAAAAGGAGACCTTAATAAACCAGGCAAAATCTGAATATAATAAGGTTATACCAAGGGCTCACGGACAGGCACAGGAAACAATACAAAAGGCCGAAGGTTATGCTAAAGCAAGGGTAAACAATGCTTTAGGTGAAGCGGCCCGGTTTAACCTCCTTTACTCAGAATATGTTAAAGCCCCTGAAGTTACCAAAAGACGTATATATCTGGAAACAATGCAAAAGATTTTACCTAAAATGGGGAACAAAATTATTACCGACCAGGAAGGAAACAATGTATTACCATTGTTGCAAATGCAAATGAATCAGAAATAAATTTTGATTTGGTTTTTGGGAATTTAAAATTGTTAATAATGAAAAAATCAAGAATATTACAGATAGTTGTTTTGGTAATTATGTTAATCGTGTTTTTTAACAGCGTTTATGTTGTTACTGAAACCAAACAGGTAGTAATTACACAATTCGGAAAACCAGTTGGTGAAGCTATTACAACCCCCGGCCTTAAATTCAGGGCCCCGTTTATACATAAAGTTAATTATTTTGAGAAACGTTTTTTGGAATGGGATGGTGACCCCAATCAAATTCCTACTAAGGATAAAAAATTCATTTTTGTAGATGCATATGCCCGTTGGCAAATTAGCGACCCTCTGAAATTTTTCATCCGCCTGACAAACGAAAGGGGTGCGCAATCACGTCTCGACGACATATTGGATGGCGAAACAAGGGATTTTATAGCCGGGCATAATATTGAAGAGGCTGTTCGTTCGAGCAACCGTACACCCATACCTTCAGGTGTTTTGGGTGAAGTTATTGGCGATACACTCGAAAATATTGAAGTTGGAAGGGAGAAAATTCAACAGATGATTTTAGCTTCTGCTAATAAACAGGCTCAGGATTTGGGAGTGGTTATTCTCGATTTTAAAATTAAGCGCATTAATTACGTTGCCGAAGTACAGGAACAGGTGTATCAACGGATGATAAGTGAAAGGGTCCGTATTGCCGAAAAGTTCCGTTCCGAAGGCCAGGGAGAAGCATCTAAAATAAATGGTGAAAAGGAGAGGGATTTGCAAACAGTTCAGTCAGGGGCCTTCAGGCAAGCTGAAGAAATTATGGGAAAGGCCGATGCCAGGGCGGCTGCAATTTATGCAACTGCATATGATAAAACTCCCGCAGCAAGGGAATTGTATGGGTTTCTAAAATCAATGGAAACTTTCGAAAAAAGTCTTGATAAAGAAACCCAGGTTATTTTATCAACAAAAAGTGAGTTATTCAAATTTCTTAAAAGCATGAAGTAATAATTTGAATATTAGCATAATCAAAACCCCGAAACTCCTAATCATTCGGGGTTTTTTACTAATCATTTTTTACCAAAAGTTTTTTAAATGTGCATTATTCAAAAAAAACAGCCTGATTTTTGTCCATTACGCCTGATTTTATTTACAGGTTCGGCTAAAATTGGAACCCGGTTGGCAGAAAAATGATGAGTATTTTCAAAAAATCATACAAGTGTGTTCCCTCATAATTCGGAGATGAGTTTTCGAAAAAAATAAATGAGGGTGGATTGATAAATTTGACAATTCCAATTTATGAAAAACATTATACTCATAATGATGTTAAAGGATTAATTAAATTTTAACATACCCCGGTTGGCAAAAAGACTATTGAAATTTTACATCTTTTAACAAAAAATTCAGTGGAAGCAAGGCAAAAATGGGGCCGGCAAATTGGAGAAAGAGAAATGGAAATGCTTAAATAAAAGGGTTACTTTAAATAATTTAATATATAATAAATGCAGTTTTAAAATTTAATATGACTTACTTCCTGAAAACTAACTAACCTTATATTAACGTGAGTTCGATGTAATAATTTTGT
>JBBIVA010000187.1:0-3308 GCA_037439945.1 Marinilabiliaceae bacterium | reverse complement strand
TGTTGAAAATATGGCTATTGTAAAAGCTGCTTAAATCGAACTCACGTTAATTAATTATTGGCATGTGCAATTTTGGTCAATTTGTACATTATTTATTTTCCATTTCTCATATTCAACCAAAATCTCTTTAAACTTTTTAAATGAAACGTTGGTTGGAAGTTGATCTAAAAACTTATTATTAACCCCGTAATATTTTAATAAGTCAATTACTGATGGAAATTCCTTACTCAAAACAACTCTTTTTAAACCTTGCCTATCATTATATAAATAGTAATCATAGGTGTCAATTATAATATCTTTATGTTGTGATGTTGATTTTTTATGGATTACACTTTGAGCTAAATCACGATAAACCGATAACTCACCTTGAAAAATTAACCCCAAAAATTTTATCTTTTTACTTTCTGAAGGCACAAGGCTATTATAATCTATAACAAAAGACTTGAACTTATAATTTATCGATTTGTAAAAAAAACCAAGTTCAAGAATATCCTTGGGGGTATATGATTTAAAATGTTTATCCCTTTTATCTTTAAACCATACATTTGATTGAATTAATATACTATTTTGATCTCTATCAAAATTTGAAACTTTAATTTTCCCGTATAATGTTTCATTATTATTCAATATTATATAACCCGGAACCTTTCCGGCATTTACAGGTGCTGCATTTAATGTCAAAAATACAACGAGTACAAATATTATAAATCGTAATTTGTCCATTTGGCATTAAGTCATTTATTTAACCTACTTAAAAAAATTAAAATTTAGTTCCTGGTTTTAACAATCAATACATTGACAATGCCTTTCTTAAATTCTCAAATCGCGTTCCGTAATCATATATCTAAAGGTTAATAACTTCCCGGGCTTCACCGGCACCAAAAACAGGTGTAATTTCTGATTCACGTTCAATACCTGGCATATCCTTATAGGTAAGAAGTTTGTTGTCATATCATTTGTTTT
This sequence comes from Marinilabiliaceae bacterium, assembly GCA_037439945.1. GTDB lineage: Bacteria > Bacteroidota > Bacteroidia > Bacteroidales > Marinilabiliaceae > CALEUX01. Next base: position 2,345 of record JBBIVA010000187.1, on the reverse strand, counting down.
TCTTTTTCTGTTACTCGTCATAACCACAATATTTACTCAATAATAAAAGGCAAAATAAAGCATTGACCAACAGCATTAAAAATTAATTATAATATTTTTACCCTGCCCACCCCGACCGGTCAAGGCTCCTGTACTGTACGGCTTCGGCAACATGCTGGGCCATAATGGTTTCACTCTCTTCAAGATCGGCGATTGTTCGCGACACTTTTAAAATGCGGTCGTAAGCACGTGCCGACAAATCGAGTTTTTCCATTGCATTTTTTAGTAATTGCTGACCAGTAGCTTCCGGGTTTGCATAAGTACGTAATAATTTGCTGCTCATTTGGGCATTACAATTTACCCCCGGGTGCTTTAAATATCGCTGTTGCTGTATTTTTCGTGCTTTAATAACTCTATCCCTCACCGATTGGCTTTTTTCAGATGATTTTGTGTCAGACAATTTGGTAAACGGAACCGGAACCACTTCAATGTGGATATCAATTCGATCTAATAATGGCCCTGAAATGCGGCTTAAATATTTTTGCACTACCCCCGGACTACACATACATTTTTTCTCAGGATGATTGTAATAACCACAGGGACAAGGGTTCATGCTGGCCACCAGCATAAAACTTGCGGGATAGTCGATGGCAAATCGGGCTCGTGAAATTGATATCTGGCGGTCTTCGAGAGGTTGGCGCATCACCTCTAGCACTGTTCTTTTAAATTCAGGCAACTCATCCAGAAAAAGAACCCCGTTATGGGCCAGTGATATTTCGCCCGGTTGCGGAAAAGTACCACCGCCAACCAAGGCTACGTCAGAAATTGTATGATGGGGACTCCTGAATGGCCGCTGGGTTAGCAGGGCCGTTTCATTTTGAATTTTACCTGCAACTGAGTGGATTTTTGTAGTTTCTAAGGCCTCGTCCAATTCAAGTGGTGGAAGAATTGAAGCCAGTCGTTTTGCCAGCATCGATTTTCCCGAACCCGGAGGTCCAATCATAATTATATTATGACCACCGGCTGCAGCAATTTCAAGGGCACGCTTAACACTCTCCTGCCCTTTAACATCTGAAAAATCAAAGTCACATAACGCTATACCTTTAAGAAATTCGGCTTCCGTATCAACAATAGTTGGTTCAATATTTCCTTTACCTGATAAAAAATCAACAACATCAGAAATTTTGTCGGCCCCATATACATTAATGCCTGTAACCACAGCAGCCTCGCGTGCATTTGCTTTGGGTACAATTAATCCTTTAAAACCTTCCTTTTGGGCTCTCACAGCTATTGGTAATGATCCCTTAATTGGCTTAAGGGTGCCATCGAGTGACAATTCGCCCATAATAATATAATCACCAATATGGTCAACTTCCACCTGCCCTGACCCTGCCAAAACACCAATGGCAAGTGGTAAATCATATGCTGAGCCTTCCTTTCGTGTATCGGCCGGGGCCATATTAATAACTATTCTCTGCCCCGGCCATTCATAATTACAAGCTCTAAAGGCGGCCTCAATTCTTTGTTGGCTTTCTTTTACCGCATTATCGGGTAAACCAACCAAAAAAAATCTGATTCCCCGGGATATATCAACTTCAATGGTAACGGGAATGGCGTCAATGCCAGAAACAGCAGCTCCAAAAGTTTTTACAAGCATGGGTTAGAGTATTTTAAGGGCAATATAATGAAACAGGCTTGTTTTATCAAACGCAAACACGATAATAATAAAATTATCAAAATGCGAATTCAAACCTTCCTTCAAAATTAAATTTTATTATGATTAAACCTGAGTATCTTATTTCATTCCTTTTTTTAATTGTTAATAATTATTTAGATACCATAACGGCGCTTTTAATTATATTTTGATGGTTTTTATGTATTTTTGCTTATATTTTTTGACTAATGTCGCTTGTTATGATTACATTTTGTTATTTCGTCTTAACATTCATTGGATGCCTAATTTTATGGATATTTTTAAAGTTAAAATTTTACAAACAAAGAATAAATAGTTTATTAATTGAAATTAGTAATAATAATAACCGCTTATCAGTTTTGATTTCTGAGAATCAAAATTTTAGTGAGGAAATTAAGCAATTAAAACCAATCTCCCTGTTGGTTAAGCAAAGTCCTAATGCAATAATGTTAATGAACAAAGTGGGGGATATAATTTCAATAAACGATGGTTTTGAGAAAATGTACGGATACAATTATGAAGATTTCATTGCAGCTCGTGGAAGTAATTACAGGCGAACAAGTTTTAGTTCCTGTGTCAATGATCGTATATCCAAAATCTTTTCAACAAGAACCCCGGTGATTTAGCCCCTTAAAACATCGGACAAAGATATAGATTAAAATCTGTACTTTTA
>JBBIVA010000186.1:0-3325 GCA_037439945.1 Marinilabiliaceae bacterium | reverse complement strand
CCTTCTTCGGAAAATACATGGTATTGAACTTCGATATTAGTTCTCTCACTATTCATTGTAGATTTTATAATATCCGATATTTCATTTTCCATGGTTAATAAAAGCGGGGCGTTTATCCCTTTGGCAAGGCTTAAGAGTGATTTAAGGACAGCGAAGAATCCGGGTTCTTTTATCGATGATGACGGTATATATGAAACAATTCTGGAATTGCTCATGATGGATTTTTCCAATTTGCAAACGAGCACCGATTGGGTACTTTGCTCCAGCAATTGGTCAAGCACACTGCCAAAGATGCGCTCACTGGTTGAAAATTTACCATTCCATCCAATAATAAGTAAATCTGCATGTTCTTCTAAAGCAGCACGGGTAATACCATTGGCTATATTTACATCTATACGCTTTAATTTATTAAGTGTTACCCCGGCAGAAATTGCATAATCAGATGCATTACTTAGCATGGTTTCAACTTTATCCATTTCATCATCGAATTTAGCTTGTTCTGTTAATACAGAAAGAACCGAAATCTGGTCAATTGTATGATTTTTAAGAACTAACGCAACCGATAACAAATAAGGTGCTGTGGCAGGATTTGAAAGAGGAACCAATACATGGGGCAACTTCGTACTTTTAAATTTTTCCCCTGCATTTTCATTAGCTATTTTTTTACCAAAACGTTCTACAACCCAAGGCCCTATAATGCATGTAACTAAAATCATTAATATAACGCCATTCATTATTTCATCGCCAATTATTTTAAGCCTGTATCCTACTAATGCAGCAGCAAGGGTAGCGGCTGCTTCGGTTGTGGTAAGGCCAAAAATAACCATACCTTCAGCCCTAGTAAATTTGAATATTTTTTGGGTGATTGATGATGAAATATATTTGGTGGCTACATTTGTTGCAAGCATAGTAGCCATAATTATCCATGAGGCAGGTGACTTAAATAAAACTTCAACATCAACAATCATCCCAATATAAAGCAGGAAGAATGGGATGAACAGCGAGTTGCCAACAAACTGAACCCTGTTCATTAACTGGCTCGATGCCGGAACCATTCGGTTAAGTACAAGTCCGGCAAGAAATGCCCCAACAATTGGTTCAATTCCAATTACTCTTGCCAAAAACGAACACAAAAATGCAACAGCCAATACGAAATGGAATTGGACTATTCCATCATCAACAAACCTGAAAAATAGCCTTCCTAATATTGGTAACAGATATATAACAGCAAGGAAATAGATAGTTGATGAAATTACTAAAGTTACCCAAAAATTAAAATCAAGAACCCCCGATACCGAACGGGCAACCACGGCCAATACCAATAAAGCAAGGGTATCGGCAAGTATAGTCCCACCAACAGTGGTTAGGACAGCCCTGTTCCTAACTATGCCAAGTTTTGTAATTATTGGATAACCTACTAAAGTATGTGAAGCAAACATACTGGCAACTAAAACAGATGCAGCCCATGAGAAACCCATCTCCCTGAATAAAAAAGTGCCAACTACCTAGGGTATAATAAAAGTTATAAGTCCAAATACAATGCTTTTTTCCTTGTTTTTCTTAAAGTCAAGCAAATTTATATCCATGCCTGACAGAAACATGATATATAGCAAGCCAATGCCACCTAACAGTTGTATGGCGGATGACATTTCTAAGATGTTTAACCCATTTGGGCCAACAATAACACCTGCAATGATTATCCCAACTATTCCAGGAAGTTTTATCTGTCGTAAAAGTATTGGTGCTAATAAAATTATCAGTAATAAAACCAGAAAAAGGAGTACGTTATCTTTAATAGGTAGGCTTATCAGTTCCATATATATCTTGCTTTATAATTTACCGCAAGATATGTTCGATGCAGGAACAGAATTAATAATGTGAACTGAAAAGCCGGATTATTGTAGTGAAACGGGAAAAATTTGCTGTAAAAATATCGTGCTGGATTTGGCTTTTACCCTTCATATTTATTTTGTAATTTTTTTGATAAAATCATTTCTAAAATTATCGCTTAATGTTACCGTAAACGGCTTGCCGGTTGAAAGTGTTACCTTAGTCCTGATTTCATCATTAGAGAAATATGTTACTACTTTTATGGCAATGGCTTCTCTTTTGTTTACCTGACAAAATTCCATGAAAGGCAACATGTTCAAAAGTGCATTGAATGTATAGTTTTTGGCTGTTAATGAAGAACCGCACTGCAAAACAATGATTTTGTCCCTGCTATCAATTTCCGACGTGTGAAAGTACATAATCTGGTCAAAGAAGAGAATTGCCTTTCCTTTGTCCGTATTTAATTGAATGTAGTTTTTCGATTGTGTGAAGCCTTGGATATGTTTCGCAACTTTTTCTACTGCCTTTTCAAGTCGTTCCTTTGATAAGGGTTTTCGAATATAGTCAACAGCATTTAAGTCAAAGGCATCGACTGCATATTCTTTGTAGGCTGTTGCAAAAATAACAGGTTTTCCGGTGAGGAGGTTGGCTATTTGCAAGCCGCTAACCTGAGGCATTTCAATATCTAAAATGCAAAAATCAAACTCAAGGTTCGATACTTCTCTAAGTAATACTTCAGGATTGTCAAATGCTTTAACTACTTCAATACCGGGTATTTGTTCGCAAAGCATTTTTAGGTATGACAGTCCTGGAAGTTCATCGTCCAGCAGTATGCATCTTAGATTTGTATTCAATTAAGTTCAGTTTTAAATGGGTAATATACACTCCTTCTTCAATAAAACGGTCAAGTTTATAACAATCCTTGTAAATCACATTAAGCCGATGTTCCAAGGTCTCTGACCCAATTCCGCTTTTTTCTTTCTTTATCGGGGGTTTAGTTGAAATCTTATTTGCTACAGTTAAAGAAAGACAATGTTCTTTAAACTCAAAGATAATGGAAATAAAAGCATCCGGACTTTGTAAATCGGCGTGTTTAAATGCATTCTCAATTAAATCAACTGTTATCATGGGAACAATTAGCTTTTGTCCAAATAAAGGCTCAGGGTCATTAATTTTTGTTTTTACCTTTAATTCAAACAATGGGCTGATTTTAATTTTATTAATTTCAATCAGGTTTAATGCAAAACTAATTTCATCTTTAGGGGTAACAAATCCTTTCCTGCTTTCATATAAAATGTAATCGAGCACACCTGCAAGCTTATCAAGGGAAAAATAAGTCTGATATGCGTGTGACTGAATAGAATTCAGGATATTCTTAAATAAATGTGGGTTTAGTTTTGATTCTAATGACTCCAACTTTAATCCATTATATCTATCTTCAAGTTCCTGATATTTCAATTCAATTTTCTTTCTTTTTCTGTCAATCCGTAAAAAT
>JBBIVA010000185.1:0-3383 GCA_037439945.1 Marinilabiliaceae bacterium | reverse complement strand
TTTTCTCATTATGTTTATTTACAATCGATTCGAATATTCCCTTTATGCCTAAGTACTCATTTGGCAAAAACAAGGTTTTACTAATTGAAAAATCATGCACAACCTGTATAGCCTGACCCATTTGACTTGTACTAAATGTGAACATAAAACTTTTATCTTCAGCAACAACTTTTACCGGTGTTGGTAAACTCTCTACAACATATTCAGTTGGAATGTTCAATGTAAGAATAACCCTCCACCGGGCCGGATAAGGGAACTCAACAGGATAATCCCTCTTTTCAAGTTTAAATGGACTTTCATTATTTGAGAAAACTAACAATGGTTTAAACACCACCATATTGCCAATTAAATCAGCTTTTGAATCAAGAGTAACCTTAAATTTACTCTTTAGTATATTATTAATGCTGTCAACACCTGAAATTTCCAAATCGGATATTTCAATACCCTTATAACCTTTCTCTATTTCTTCAACAAAGGCATCATGATTATTGTGTTTTCGGCGGGAATTTCTTCTGTTCCATGCAGCATAACCGGTTTCATTAATATCAATTGATCCTTTGAATTTACCTTCTGTATCAAGGGAAAGATTACCAAAAATCATTTGGTATGATGACGCATTCTGGCTAAGGTTAATCCATTCGGATTGTGTTTTATCAATAACCCTTCCATTATCGTTTAAACATCTTTCAGGAAGCTGATTTACACCGGCAAAATGTTCTGTGGCATCCAATAATACTTTTTTGCCATCAACCACCACCATTGCAACAACATAGTTAAAACCATTAATTGATGGATGAGAAACAGGAATAATTCCGTTACCTCTTGTACTAAGCGCCACCGGGTAAGCCTGAAATCCCAATTCCTTTAAAAACGAAACCAAAATAAGATTTATATCTCCGCTGGTACCTGTTCCCTTATCCCAGGCCTGCTTTAAGCCATTCGTTGTATACAATGAGTAAACTCCATTCCAATTCATTTTGCGCTTTACTCTTTCAAAAACAAATGAAACCTGATCAATAGAAGATAGTTTTTATGCTTTTACCGCCTCTACTTCATCCTTTAAAAAACCTGATTTATTAATGGCTTCACCAAATTTTTCATATTCAATAAGTTCCTTACCAACCTGATCCCAGTTTGAGCTGAAATTTTTATACGGACTCCTGGGGAATTGTGTGCCGGATAGTTCAAATGTAATTTTGGAAATATAATTCCGTGGGGTTCTCAAAAACTCCTCAACTTTAAACGCCGGTACATTTTGAGTAAAATATTTCGTTATATTATCACGGTAATCTTCTTTAAATGAATAACTACCGCCTTGTTTTAATCCATTATCCTTCTCTATAACCGTTAATGTTACTGATCTGGAGGCAGTAGTCTTTGAATGTCCAACCGAAATATAACCCAATAAATCAGGACTGTAAAAATAATATTGGGGAATACCAACAGTGTACTCACTATATAATACAGGATACAAATGTTGAAACTGCCATTCCTGAAGATTAAAAACATAATCACTCAAAATCTGGTATGAAACTTCAAATACTGAACCCGCTTTAACCTCAGGCATCGCAAATTTCACTACAGTCCAGTTATCATCCTTATTATCAATACTTACCTGCTTTGAATCAAGTTTGGTTTTTACAATTTTACCATCTTCCAGGTTGTAGGTAAATCCTTTTAACCCAACCAATTGCTCCTTATTATTTCCTCTTCCAAAAAGCCTGATTTCAAAATTACCCAAATCTGAAACAGCTTTATCCAGAACTTTTATTCGTACATGACGCTCGAATTTCATTTGGAAACCCTTATCAGACCCTGCTTCATCAACACGGATTATTGTATTGAGATAAACAAATTCTGTTTGTCCCTTGTCAAATATATAATATGCCTGAGCCCCTGTATCGATAGGACATTTGGTTTCGGTAAGCTCTTCCATCGATATTTTTCCATAGTTTGGTACCTTCTTTTCCTGACCATTAATACCGTTGGATATGCTAACTATAATTAATGATAAAAAACTATCAACTTAACACCTTTAAGTTGACTTAACATTAACCGGAAATAAAAATTATGGGAATTTTTTTCTTGGGTAGTTTTTAAAACACCACAATTTGAAGTAATTGTATTCATAGATAATAAGTTAAGGGTTTCATTGCAATGTATAAATTTTTTTTATTATAATATCAAACCATAACATAATAAATCAACCTATTTGAATAATTATATCTAATAGTCTATATTTGGTAAAAAAAACTAACTATTAACAGGCGTGCATGAGCGCTGAAATATAAAAAATGGTTTGAAAATCATGCTAACCAAACCTGTAAATTGATAAGATTATGAAAAAAATAAGCGACATTTTAGGATTAAAAGCTGCTGAAGCTGAAAAATTGGGAGAGAAAATGAATGAACTTTTGGCAAATTATCAAATGTTTTATCAAAATTTGCGGGGTTTTCATTGGAATATTAAAGGGGAAAAGTTTTTTGAACTTCATGCCAAATTCGAAGAACTTTATAATGATGCTGTTTTAAAAGTAGATGAAATAGCAGAAAGAGTTTTAACTTTAGGTAATACTCCCCTTCACACTTTTACTGATTATTTAAAAGTATCATCAATTAAAGAGGCTAAAGGTTTATCAAATGGGAAAGAGACAGTTGAAGCCACCCTGGACAACCTTTCAACAATTATAAAAATTGAAAGAGAAGTTCTTCCTTTGGCTCAACAGGCTGGTGATGAAGGAACACTTACTCTGCTTACTGACTATATTTCTCAACAGGAAAAGATCGTTTGGATGCTATCAGCTTATCTAAAATAAACCTTAATATTATAAAATACATAAAATTATTATTTCCCTATTCCATGATATCCTGAATAATGAATAGTTATATATGGAATCACTACTATCCGATAAAAAGTTGTTTTGTCCCTAACGAAACAAAAGTTCAATTCTCAATTAAGTGTTTTACCAATCTTTAGTCCCTAACGGTACTGTGCCGTCAGGTACAGAATATCGGTAAAGATGAATCGACCCCAATTTTCAGTGTCCTGTAGGGACACCGCAATTAGTTGGCATTATAACATCTTATCGAAAAATTTATCGGACAGTAGTGATACGGAAGTTTACTAAATAAACATTAACAAACCGGATTATTTATAGTCTGCAAAGCAGACCAATTTTTTGCAGGCTATTACTTTTAAAAGTAACATACAATCAGCATTTACTCTTGAATAATTAATTATATATGCGAATTAAGAGTTGAAATCAAAGTATTAAAAATATATATGCTGCGGCTAATCTACCGAAAACATGGACCATTAGTCCTTTGGTAGAGGTAGTATAAAAAAGATTGTGTAAACACTCATAAATGCAATTAGATAATGC
>JBBIVA010000184.1:0-3400 GCA_037439945.1 Marinilabiliaceae bacterium | reverse complement strand
TCAAAATAGAAGGCATGTAATAAATAACTTAAGACTATTAATTTCTAATGACGGTAATTAGAAAAAATGGCTAAAGACAAATTTGGGTTAAATTTAAGGCAATAAAAAAAGGCCGTTGTATGCTTGTTACATATTTTTTTCGGAAACCCCAGCCACATTACCATAGCATTGAGAGGGTGTTTAATTTAATTATTAAAAACCTTCCATCTTTTGTAAATCCCAGAATTTGCAGATTGAGGGGAGGAGAAAAGGGTATTTTATCACGAATTGCCGCTATGGCCGAAGTTTACAAAAATAAGGGTAAAATAAACCATATAACCGGCGATATAAGTTATGTGGCACTGGCTCTGCCAGGGAAGCGACTTGTAATTACTTTTCATGACCTTGAATCGTTGCATCGAAGTAGTCCTTTTAAAAGCCGATTATTAAAATGGTTTTGGGTTACATTACCTGCCCGTCGGGCTAAAGCTATTACTGTTATTTCAGAACATACCAGAAAAATGGTAATTGAATGGGCCGGTGTACCTGAAAAAAAAATTTATGTAATTCAAAATCCACTTCCTGCCGGATTTGTTTTTAATAAAAAGGATAAACTCTCCGATAAGCCATTATTATTGGTTATTGGCACTAAATATAATAAAAATGTAGAGGGAATTATTGATGCAGCCTCGGGGCTTGATGTTAAGCTAATAATTGCCGGAAGACTTTCTGAACCCCAAAAGGACTTATTATTTAAAAAAGGAATTGATTACGAGAGTCTTATTGGTGCATCAGATCAACAGATTATTGATGCTTATAATAGATGTGACCTGCTTTGCTTTCCCAGTTTTTTTGAAGGTTTTGGGATGCCTATAATTGAGGCCCAGGCAGTGGGAAGGCCCGTTATTACTAGTAATATTGGTGCAATGAAAGAAGTTGCCGGGGATGGCGCCCTTTTTGTTGATCCGTATAATACAAATGAAATTCGTGATGCAATTATCCGAATAATTGAAGATGAAGGTTTAAGGCTAAAGCTTATTGAAAATGGAGTAAAAAATGCATCTGAATTTAATGCTGAGAAGCTTGCCCTTAAATATGTGGATGTTTATAATTTTATTGAAAGCAATAGATGTTAAACCGCTTGATGTTATGGGCTTTAAGTGTGTTGTGATTTGTTTACAATTCCGAATAATGTATTAACCCAAATTGCGGGTGTTAATGATAATCCAAGATTTAAGGAGTGTTTCGAAAGCTCCCTCAGTTTTTCATCCGGCATCTCTATAAAATTTTGCATTACTTGTTTTAATTCATCTGGTTTATTGTTGGTTATTATAAATCCGTTTTTACCCTCTTCAACAAATTTTGTTGAAGAGCCAACTTCCGATGAGGTTATAATTGGAAATCCTGCTACCGCCATTTCATGTAAAACAACCCCCCATTGTTCGTACCTGCTTGGCAGTACAAAAACCCCGCAATTTTTTAAAACTTCATCCATCTCAAAGGGTTGTAAAAATCCGAAATGTTTAATTTTCGGAATTCTCTTTATATTCTTGGTCAGTGGACCCGTTCCAACACACCACAATTCCCATTCATTGGCATTTTCGGATTGTAATTGTGTAAAGGAATCAATTAAAATATCAATACCTTTTTCGGATACATATCTGCCAATAAATAAAAAACGTTTCGGAAATATTGAGGTATTTGTCCTGAAAGATGAAAAATTATTGAAAAAATCAGTGTCGGGGGCGTAAAATCCTTCTATTATTTGCGAAGGCTTAAAACCAAGGTGGAGGGCATAATTAACCTGTGGGGGGCCCGGTACCCAAATATTTGAGAATGATTGGTGCAGTATTACTGAAGAAACCCTGCATAGAAATTTTTGCTTAAATTTATTCCTGTATTGATTGTCCATTAGCAAAACTGTTGGTATTAACCCTTTTTTTTGCCGGCATACATATAAATATGCAGGGTCCCTCCAGCCACTTGATGTAATTAATGCCGGAGAGATAGAATTGGTCAGTTTCACTAATGATTTTACAGAAAATTTTTCTCTTTGGTGTATTATTACATTTGCGGGGTAAATAAACCTGAATGGAGCATTTTGTTCAGGAGAGCTGCAAACAATATGAATTTCATCTACATTTTTTGAAAGTTCCTTTATGCAAGCCATTAAGTATGATGATAACCGGGTATAAAGGAATAATATTTTCACTTGATAATAGTTTATTTATTTGGATTTCAAAGTAGTTCGTTAAAATGTGTTATATACCGCCATTTGACCGAAATAGTAAGGTTTAGCTTATTAGGTATGAAAATGGTTGATTTAGATTTGCGCTTACCTTCAACTCTACAAGGAAAGTTTATTAATATTGATGTTTTAGAAGCCATTACTGGTCAATCGATTCATAACTAAAATAGAAATATTACGTTTTTCAATCACACTTTACTACTATTACCATTGTGTAGTTTTTTGAACTGGTAAGTATTAGTTGCATCTAAATAAGCTTGGCCAATGGTGAAGAAGGGCGGTTTCCCTGTCGAAGGTTGTCAATGTAGTTGGGGAGTAAACGCTTTCAAGCTACCAACGCGCCCTAAATTGGAAATATTTCGCCCTACAATCAGTGATTATTGTAATTCTATAATTTTATAAACCTTATTTTCAACTAATTCCTTAATTTCAAAAGCAAGTTTTTTGTATTCTAATGTTTCCCATTCCTCGGGTATATATAAATCTCCAGGATATCTTGCATCAACCCCAAAATCGCTTAACTCTTTTGGGTCAATTCCAATAAAATCTTTGTCAAGGTCAGAACATTCTGAAAGTAAAAATTCAATGTTGTGAGTTTTTTTTATATCTATTCCATTTGCTATTAAGTAAGCCTTTAGAAATTTCTCAACAGCTTGTTGACAATGAAAACACACAGAAGAAGTCGCAACAATTTCAATTTCAGTTAACTTATTAACCACCAATAAATCTTCATTAGCTTTTAATAGCCATTGCTTTATAAAATCAATTGTAGCTTTTTTCATAAAACAACCCCTTCACTTATAACCTGCTTAAGAATGTGACCTGTTATATCCTTTTTGGAGTTTATTTCTTCTTCACTTTGGATTAAAATATCTGCCGGAATTTTTAACTGTGCCAACTCCTTTCTCAATATAGATTTAAGAGTTCTTTTTTTTCGAATATCAATTGTTTCTTTAGTAATAATAAGAAAGTCATAATCACTATCGTTGCTGTTATCTTTTCTTGCCCGCGAGCCAAATAAAATAATCTTACTATTAGGTAGAATCCTATTAGTTATTTCTATAATAATTGACAAAGCATTTGAACTATTATTAATCATCATAAAAATTTTTGTTTAAATTAAAAATAATCAAAATTTTATAATAAATGAATTCAAACAAAATTATTGATTAC
>JBBIVA010000183.1:0-3733 GCA_037439945.1 Marinilabiliaceae bacterium | reverse complement strand
TACCGTTAGGGACTAAAGATCGGTAAAACACTTAATTGAGAATTGAACTTTTGTCATGTTAGTTACAAAACAACTTTTTATCGGATAGTAGTGCATAAATTATTAAAATAACAGGCTTTTTTATTCCTCAAAGCAGTTAATACCAGTTAAATTATGGTGGCTTATCCGGTTTAAAGTTTTCTCCCATTACTTTAATCCCTTATTTTTGCAAAAAAGCCTGATTATGTCAAAGAAGAATAAAAACACCAATGGGGGAATAATATTCAGTACAAACCCAAATTTTAAATTCGAAACAGAAGGTTCAGAAATAACTGAAACTTTACCTCCAGATAAACAGAATCTAAAAATTTGGCGTGATTCAAAGCAAAGAAAAGGAAAAACAGTTACACTGGTAACAGGTTTTGAAGGTAAAACTGATGATCTGAAAACACTCGAAAAACAATTAAAAACTTTGTGTGGAAGTGGTGGAAGTTCAAAAGATAATGAGATCCTTATTCAAGGGGATTTCAGGGATAAAATAATAACCTTTTTAACTGATAAAGGTTACAATGCGAAAATGGCAGGGGGATGAAAATAGCAATTAATGGGGATTTTATTGTTTTTTTTTAATGACTAATTTTGTATAACATTTAGTTATTAATAAATGAACATTATAAGGGTAGCCAATATCAAATTTGCCAGGTTTACAGCTTTTATTCTGGCTCTTTTGAATCTGCTAATTGGTATTTCCTACACTTTTTTCATACATGCCCACTCACTTGAAAATGGCCAAGGTTATGTACACTCCCACCCATTTGCCAATAAAGATAATTCACCTGAAACAAATCACAATCACGATAATTCAGTGCTTCTGATAATCCCTGATTTAAGCAAATCGATTTCTCAAACTGCTGAAGATTTTAAATTTGAAACTTTTAATTTATTAGTGATCACTTTTTTCGTTCATACCGAAAAAACTTTGCATCAGGGTAATTTTCACTATCTCAGGGGACCACCACAAAAATTTTAAACTTTACTTAAATTATTATCTGTTTTTATAATTGCCATGTAATATGAATATTACATGCAATTATGTGTTATTTTTCAAAAAACAATTGATGGATTTTAAGTTGGCTGCTCATTATTATGTTTTTATTAAACTTCTCCACCTTGTTAAAATGAAACACCATTTTTTTCAAACACAACTTGTGCCAATTTTGCGGGAAACACTGATGAAAATAGCAAACATGGAGTTCTCCCGTAATAATGGGACAAGCTATTCAACCTTAACCAACAAATAATTTACTTATGAAAACCTATATATATTTATTAGTTTTACAAATATTATTGTTATTTCCCAATTCTTCTTTTGCAGATAATAATCCTGAGGCGGGCAAAAGACCTATTGCAACCATTTATGGTAAAGTATTTTGCAATGGAGAACCGGTTTCATTTGCTTCGGTACAGGTAGTTTCAAGCACAATTGGTACTGCCACGGATATTTATGGAAAATGCAAACTTGAGCTACCTGCAGGTGGGCACCAGTTAAAAATTCAGGCAGTGGGTTTTAAAACCGCTTCCGTTTATGTTGTGGCCACTATCGAAACGCAAAATAGCTTTTCGGTAAATCTTGAGGAAGATTTACTACATCTTGAACAGGTTGTTGTTACTGCTGACCGAAATGCAAGAAAAAGAACCGAATCATCAGTAATTGTTAACACACTAAACTCCGGATTATTCACAACACTGCAAACCAGCTCATTAAGCGAAGGATTAAGTTTTTGCCCAGGCTTAAGGGTTGAAAATAACTGTGGAAATTGCGGGTCGAACCAAGTTAGGATGAATGGACTTGATGGGCCATATTCACAAGTACTTATAAACGGGCGTCCTGTTTTTAGCGGCCTTGCTTCAGTATATGGACTTGAATTATTACCAACAAGTATTATCGACAGGGTTGAAATAGTAAGAGGAGGTGGTTCAGCATTGTACGGTAGTAATGCAATAGCTGGAACTGTGAATGTAATAACCAGGGAGCCTTTAAACAATCAATATGAAGTTCAGGTTCAAAGCTCCTTTATAGGTGCCGGAACTAATCCAGAACCAGATAATTATTTGCAATTTAACACCACCCTTACAACCGAAAACAGCAATCAAGGTATAGCTATTTACGGATTTCATAGAAACCGTTCACCTTTTGATGCGAACAATGATGGTTTTTCAGAATTGGCAAAAATAAAAAACAGTACATTAGGAATACATTGGGGAGTCAAACCAGGATATAGGAGTAAGTTAACTGTTGATTTTTTCCATATTGATGAATCAAGAAGGGGCGGTGATGCATTTAATAAGCCATTACACGAAAGTAATATTGCTGAAGCCACTGAACATCGCATTAGTTCAGGAAATTTAAACTATCATTTATTTACAGCTGCCAATAAAGAACTTTCCATTTTTGCAGCGGCCCAATCAGTTAACCGCGATTCCTATTATGGGGCCCAAAGAGCTCTTAATGCTTACGGAAATTCGCAGGATATATCATATTCAACCGGCAGCCAGTTTAAAATTAATTTTAGTAATAATACCTTAATAATGGGTGCTGAATTAAATGGTGGTAAACTGAATGATAAAAAACTTGGCTATACCGAATTTATTGTAGAAAATGGAGAATTAAATACTACCATTTATCCCAACCGCCAGGTAGCCAATCAAAAAACCACAATCAGCGGAGTTTTTTCACAATGGGAACATAGAATTGGGCATTTTTCTTTATCGGCCGGTTTAAGAATCGAACATTATTTAATAAATGATGCCTTATCAGAAGCCCCGGAAATATCAAATATGGTTTTTAGCCCCAGGTTAAACATATTATGGGGCTTGAAAAAACCACTGCAAACAAGAGTATCATACTCAAAAGGTTACAGAGCTCCCCAGGTTTTCGACGAAGATTTACACATTGAAACATCCTCGGCCAGGCAGGTAATTCATTTAAATGCCCCTGATTTAAAACAGGAAACCTGTCACAGCTATATGGGTTCAATTAATTATCATATTGTCAGAGCAGAGGGTAGTTTAGAATTTATGGCCGAATTCTTTTATACATCTTTAATAAATCCTTTTGCCAATGAAATAGGTACACCCGATGATAAAGGTATTGTAGTTTATACAAGGGTTAATGAAGAAGAGGGTGCCATTGTAAAAGGGGTAAATTTGGAAACCACATGGATTCCAGATCCTAAATGGAGGTTAAATGCATCTTTTACTTTTCAAAGCAGCAGATTTGGGGCTCAACAGGATTTTAACGAAACAAAATTCTTTAGAACACCAGGAGAGTATGGTTATTTTCTTATTGAATATAAACCTGCCAAAAATCTATTATTCAGTACCAATGCAACTTACACAGGAATGATGCTTGTTCCTTATTTTGGGCCATTGGCACCTGTTGATGATTATGGTAATACTGTAGGCATCTTAAATAAAACAAAAAAATTCATTGACTGGTCAGTTAAAACTGCATATAATATTTCTTCTCCTTTTGGCAACTTTCAGGTGTTTGCAGGGATCAAAAACCTGTTAAACAATTATCAAAAGGACCATGACTCTGGCCCTAACCGTGACCCTGGCTATATTTACGGTCCGCTTATTCCAAGAAGTGTGTTTTTTGGGTTAAAAATCAATAACATTTTATAGCGGCACAATCTTTTAAAAGCATTTTGGGATATAAGGGAATTACTATTTTAAAATTATAGTAATTCTC
>JBBIVA010000182.1:0-3831 GCA_037439945.1 Marinilabiliaceae bacterium | reverse complement strand
ATTTTTTTAAATCAAAGATTATTGAAATAGATAGTAAAATTTAACAATTAAAACTTATGAAAAACATATTACAAGAAGTAAAAAAGCCTTCAAGGATGGAAACTGTTGATAATCTTTTAATTATAATAAAAAAACAGCTATTAACCAATTACAGTTAATACTTTATTATGCTTAATATCAATTATATATCTAATTGTATTTAATTTTTTCGTTCAAAAATTATAATTATATCATTGTTTATTTTCAATTTAAGGCTATTTTCATTTACCTCGTATTTGTTTACCCGCGATAAAATATCAATAAGTTCCAATTCAGGGGTAGTGTTACAAAACAAACGGTTTGATTCAAGCGCATAAAATTGAATGGTTGCTGATGAAGAGTTATGCCTAATTTGCGCTGTAACCTGATTACAGCCATTGGTAACATTTAGCAAACCTTTATCTGAATCAATTTTAAAAATCGGGACCCCAACAGGGAAGGCAGCCTTTACATTATAAGTTTCCCTCCATTTTGATATTTTCCAATCACCCGATAAAACATTGGGCTGCATGTTATTATTAATTTTACTTAAGGTGGAACATTGGGTAAAGGCCACTATTACAGTTATTAAAATTGCTATTGATATAACCTTATTCATACCATTGTATTTTAATTTTTTAAAACTTCAAATCAATAAAAATATGGCAAAGATATTTTTAACTAATTGTAAGCTTCAATAACTTTATGCAAATTTGATTTATTAAAGATTTTCTAATTCCAAATTTACGCTTTTTATCCAATGAATGAATTTTTAACCTTTATAACTGTTTTTGGTGGTTTAGGTCTCTTCCTACTTGGAATGGATCTTTTAAGCACGGGAATGAAGAATTTGACCGGTCATAAATTACGTCGGATATTAGAGGTTTTTTTAAAGAATAAACCGGGAGCTGTAGGATTTGGGATATTGTTAACACTTCTATTTCAGAGTAGTAGTGCTGCTTCTGTGGTTTTGGTAGGGTTTGTAAATGTTTCAATTATTACTTTTCAACAAACACTTCCGGTATTGCTTGGAACAGGCATTGGTACAACTATTACTGCACAATTAATTTCCTTTAATGTTGGAAAATTTGCCTTGCTTTTTGTGGGTTTAGGATTTTTTATAAAAGTTTTTACCAGAGGCAGCTGGAGTAAAGCGGGGCAAATTATTCTTGGTTTTGGGACATTGTTTTTTGGAATGAAACTTATGTCCGATGGTCTGGTTCCATTAAGAGATGTGAAAGGATTTATCAATATTATTTTGCACCTTGAAAATCCAATTGCAGGATTATTGGTAGGGATGATATTTACAGCACTGATACAAAGCAGTGCCGCATTTATTGGTATTCTTATTACTTTATGCAACAGTGGATTGCTATCCTTTGATGCCTCGCTGCCACTCATTATTGGAACCAATATTGGTACAACAGTTACTGCATTACTTGCGTCAGCCACATCAACACATAACGGCCGCAAACTAGCAGTAGCCAATGCTCTTTTCAGGGTATTTGGTGCAATGTTGTTTATTTGGTTTATAGGTATTTGGGGTGATGTGACAATATTTTTTTCAGGTGAATCAACCCCGGTTGCACGTTTACTTGCAAATGCCCATACTTTTTTTAATATTGTTATGGCAATAACTTTGCTTCCTTTTACTTCCGTTATAGGTAATATTGCCAGTAAAATAGTACCTAAACCAAAATTAAAACCGGTTCATTCGTTACAATATTTAAATAAAGAGTTATTGAGTTCTGCCAGCTTATCATTACCCTTTCTGCAAAAGGAAATTAAGGATATGGGTGAAGTTGTTTATAAAATGGTAGCCGTTTCAATGAAACCATTTTTTGAACGGGATGAAAATGCACTGGAACAAATTCGAATCTGGGAAGAAAAAACAGATTTTTACAGGGACGAGATTAATAAGTTTATGGTGAAACTTAACAAAGTTAATCCCGTTGATCAATGGTCTGAAGAGATTTACAGATTAATGCATGTAGTGAACGAACTTGAGCAAATAGCAGATATTGTTGCAGTAAATATTTCACGACAAGGTGAAAAATGGCTTGCCTCAGAAATTCAGTTTTCAAGTGAGGGACAAAAAGAACTTAAGGAGTATCACCAAAGTTGTTTAAAGCAAATTGAAAGGGCATTGTCGCTTATGCATGACTGGGATCCGGCAGAGGCGTTTAAAATGAAGAAAAAATACCGAAAATATGCTCATTTGGCTTTCGATATTGAAAGACAGCATTATAAAAGATTGTTTTCTCCAAATACAAAATCACTCGAATCAAGTAAAATTCATATGGAGCTGTTAAACCTTCTTAGAATAATTAACAGCAGGGCAACAAATTTTGGACGCCTGGTATTTATGGCTGAAGAACACGAATTGTAAAATAAACCTTAAAAAACGGTAACTTATAAACTTTACTTTAGTTAAATATTATTCCAATCTATTATTATGTTAATATATGTTAATATTTGAAAATCAAATTCAAATCCAGAATAAATTATCATCCACCCCAAAACCCATTATAAACAAAGATAATTTTTAAATTTAATTATCATATAACTTGTATAATATACATATTCAGGTAATTAAAATCTTAATGAAAATAACTATTTTTCAATAAAACTTGCAAATTTTATATTTATTCTGGCAACTTTAGTATTACTAACAATATTAATTTTAGTTTAATTTGTTAATGCCTTTTAACACTTAAAACTTTTTTATTATGAAAAAAATGCTAATGCTGTCAGCAGTATTATTGCTGATTTTGAGCTCATGCTCAAAAGATGAAACCATTGATGTTTTGCCTGGGTATCAACTAAAATCTTATCAATCAGGTACTAATAATGGTTACTTCTGGTTTCTTTGGAAAGATGATAAACCTGGAACTGTTACTTACACAAATGGTTCTGCAGGTAATTACTCGGTTTCATGGAACTATACAGGCAACTTTACCTGCGGTAAGGGATGGAGTTCGGGATCAACAAGCCGAAAAGTTGGTTATAATATTGGCGTTCATAATCATACAGGTGGTGGTGTAATTGCATATTATGGATGGACACGTAATCCTTTGATTGAGTATTATGTTAACGAACGGTGGGGAAACAGCAGGCCAACAGGAACCCGCTTTGGTAGTGTTAGCAGCGATGGCGGAACCTATGATATGTATTATGCAACAAGGGTTAACGCCCCATCAATTGACGGTACTCAAACATTTAAACAAATTTTTAGTACCCGTACTTCAATGGCTCCTACAGGCCAAAACCGTGTAATTACTTTTGCTAACCATGTTAACGCATGGAGAAACGGTGGTCATGGTTTGGGTTCAGATTTATCCCCTTATGGTATAATGCTAACTGAGGCATATGGAGGTAACAGTACAGGAAATGTAAACCTAACTGTTTGGGCTCAATAGTTTTATAATTTGCAATATTTTATCAATAGATTCAGGTTAAAATTGTTTTATATTTTTTTAGGCCAATATTAAACGGGTTTACATGAATATTATTATAAGATGGGACTATTGGCGTAAAATTCGGTTTGTCGGAATTTGCTTTTTTTGCTGAAGTAAGGCGAAGCTGATCATGATTACCTTTTTAAGAAAAAACTTATGAATAAAAAAAGTAATACCGATACAACTGGAGGAAGGCACTTAAACGAAAAATGGATTTAATATGTACAATATTGATATTTTATGCAAAGGCCTGGGGTTTGCAAAGCCCCGGCTTTTAAAAATTGAAATGTCCGTATTTTAATTATTTAACCCAAATTTGTCTTTAGCCATTTTTTCTAATGACCGTCATTAGAAA
>JBBIVA010000181.1:0-3982 GCA_037439945.1 Marinilabiliaceae bacterium | reverse complement strand
AAAATAATGGGATTTAACTTTGAAAATCAATTACAATAAAATTCATTGCCCGAAACACATAAAGTTCGGGCTAAACTTTTTGTTATCTCTATGCCACCCACTCTCAAAAACCACCTCTCTTTGCTCACTAAGGAGGAGTTAATCAACCACATCCTGAATTTGGACAAGAAGTTCAAGCAGGTAAAGGAGTATCATCAGTTTATGGTGCTGCCCAATGAAGATATTGCTGTTGAAAAGTTTAAGAAAGTAATAGAAAACGAGTTTTTCCCAATACGTGGTTTGCCAAAAATGCGCTTGTCGGTAGCTCGCGGTGCCATCACCGATGCGGGGAAAATGAACCTCTCGGCAAAATCAAAAGCCCACCTTATGCTCTATTATGTTGAAACCGGAGTTCGGTTTACCAACGATTTTGGCGACATAAACGAGCAGTTTTACAGCAGCATGGAAAGCATGTTTTTATCGGCCTTAAAGCACATGCAAAAAGAGGGTCTTTTATCGGAATTTGAAGACCGGGCAAAATGTATTGTGGAAGAGACATCTGGTATTGGGTGGGGCTTTCACGATACTTTAGGAGACTATTTTTACAATTTCTACCAATAACCATTACTCTCATATATGCAAATTACCGGAACCCACTTCAACTATTACTATGTATGCCATCGTAAATTATGGCTATTTGCCAATGGCATAAACATGGAGCATACCAGTGAGCTTGTGGCCGAAGGGAAACTGATTCATGAAAACAGCTACCCGTTCCGGTCAGAAAAATATACCGAGATTGAACTGGATGGTATTAAAATAGACTACTATGATGCCCGAAACAGGATAATTCAATAAATAAAAAAGAGTAAAAGTCACAAAGATGCTCATGAATGGCAAGTAAAATTCTATCTGTATGTACTAAAACAGAATGGAGTTCCCGATGCCAAAGCTGTACTGGAATATCCAAAACTTAGGAAAACAATGGAAGTTGATCTTTCCGATGACGATGAAGCTATGGTTGAGAAAATGAAATTTGAGATAAAGTCGCTTGTTTCATCTCAAGCATGTCCGCCACGTATTAACCAAAGCAAATGTAAAAACTGTTCGTATTTTGATTTTTGTTTCAGCGGAGAGAATGAGAGCTGATTTGGGTATGAAGTAATTAACTAATAAAGCATTACAACAGCAAAAACTCTTTAATAACATAAACTCATTTACTCAAAAACCTTTCAACATTAACATGAAACATCCATGTTGCTTTTCGGCGACAAACAGGAGCATGATTATGGGCATGGATGTTTCATCTGCCCTGTAAAAACCAAATTATAAACAGATGAAAAAAACCTTCTATCTTTTCAATCCTGGCGAATTAAGTCGCAAAGACAATACTTTGAAATTCACACCAATTATAGATGATAAGGTTAGTCAACCCCGATATTTACCGGTTGAAAACATTGAAGATTTTTATGTGTTTGGCTCACTAACAGCAAATAGCGCACTTTATAATTTTTTGGGACAGAACGGTATTGCAGTTCACTTTTTCGATTACTATGAAAATTATACCGGCTCGTTTATGCCTCGCGACCAGCTACTTTCAGGAAGAATGCTCATGGCTCAAACATCTCATCATACCGAATTTGTGAAACGCATGAAAATAGCTCAATCGTTTGTTGAAGGAGCTTCTTTTAATATCCTTAAAAACCTGAAATATTATCACAACCGTGGAAAGGATATGACAGAAATTATCGAAAAAATTGAAACCCTCCGAAAATCAATATCTAACTCATCGGCAATTGACCAATTAATGGGTATCGAAGGTAACATCAGAATTACATATTATGAAGCCTTCAACCTTATAGTTAATGATTTTGAAATGGGAAACCGAACCAAACAGCCTCCCCAAAACGAAGTGAATGCACTAATCTCATTTGGAAACACTATGTGCTATAGTCAATGTTTGCGGGCCATACATCAAACGCAACTCAATCCGATTATAAGTTACCTGCATACCCCCGGCGAGCGTAGATACTCCCTGGCACTTGATTTGGCTGAAATATTTAAACCGCTACTGGTTGACAGAACAATTTTTAAGGTGCTTAACAAAAAAGAGCTGCAAGAGAAACATTTCGACCGTCATTTAAATAGTTGTTTGCTAAATACCAATGGCAAGAAAATTTTTGTCCAAGCCTTTGAGGATAGGTTAAATGAAACCATCAAACACAGAAGTCTAAATAGAAATGTGAGTTACAAGCACTTGATAAAGCTGGAATGCTACAAGATATCAAAACACTTGCTAGGTATTGAAGAGTATAAACCTTTTAAAATGTGGTGGTAAGGTAATAAAATCTTATTCTGGCTTGAATTGCCATTAAAATACACTTTTCCCACTAATAACCGAAACTTAGCTTATAACTAAAGATAATATCATCAAAACGTAAAACCTAAAACCTAAAAAACAAACACAAAGTTTAACTCAATTGCTCATTAGCTCAACAACTACTTTTATGTATATAATTCTGATGTACGATGTAAACCAAAAACGAGTGGCAAAAATGCTCAAACTCTGTCGTAAATATTTGAACTGGATACAAAACTCTGTATTTGAAGGTGAAATAACAGAAGTTAAATTGCTAGAGTTAAAATATAAAGCAGAAGCCATGATGGATCTGAAAACAGATAGTTTAATTATCTTTAAGACCAGACAGGAGAAGTGGCTCGACAAAGAAATTATTGGCAAGGAACGTTCTGATATTGACAACTTTATATAACACATGGTTGTCGATGGAGCATTTTTAACCTCTCAATTTGCCAAAGATGTTCACATCGTTTTAAATATTAGTTCTTTGACATATTGACAATCAAAACCATACACCATATTGTCGATGTCTGGTACTTTTTAAATAATCAGACATCGACAACCTAATAACTATTAAAAAATAGAAAACATACCATGAAACCCCAATTAAGCAGTTGTTTTTTTTATTAATTTCAACGGCTTTTAACCGAACCATAGTGGAATTGAAATAGAAAATGACACTGAAGAATATATTAAATTTGTTGCCTTTTAATCGAACCATAGTTGAATTGAAATCTCGATGACAAGGAAAAATTAAAACTACAATCTGCTTTTAACCGAACCATAGTGGAATTGAAATGGGTATGATAATCAATTATGGCTTTCTGAACCCGTTTCTTTTAACCGAACCATAGTGGAATTGAAATGACTTATAACCTTAATTTATCACCTAAACGCAATTTCTTTTAACCGAACCATAGTGGAATTGAAATGCAATTTTGGTTATTACTCGCCTGGTGTTTTCACCTTTTAACCGAACCATAGTGGAATTGAAATATTAACAGAACAGGCAAAGAATGCAGCTTTTCAGCTTTTAACCGAACCATTATAGGCTTTTTCAGTGGGGTTCTCTGTTACTTTTTAAGGGTGTTGTTTGTAATAGCTATCTATTCGCTGTTTTACCTTCTTAATAGAAATGTCGCCTTCAATGTACTGCTTGGTATTGGCTATTAAGTAATCGGAGGGTTTAAGCCCATCAACTTGTTGCAAGCCGATGGCATTTTTCCAGACTTATGCTTTTTCCGCTTTATTTGGTTCAACTTGCCGTAAATATTCTTCAAAATTAACCATTCTCTGAAATCTTGCTTAAAGTTTATATTTTGGGTTATTAAATTACTTATTTCTTCCAATTTTCAAGGTAATATGCAGTTTATAATGCACTTACACCCAAAAAACCGGGTGTAAGTGCTGTAATGCATTGCGGGCTTGTTCCTATCCACCTATACAAAGCGGATGGTGTGCATAACATTGGATTAACCACATTAACCCCAATGTTTTATATACGATGTACTACCGTAATTCTTTTTATTATTAATTGTGTAATAGAAATATGGATAATTAGCTCTCTTGTTTCTTTTTATTTAACAGCGCCCTCAACACCCATTTTTCGATGCTTATTACAATAAATATCATTGAACCGGCTAC
>JBBIVA010000180.1:0-4010 GCA_037439945.1 Marinilabiliaceae bacterium | reverse complement strand
TGTTGTTGAAAATATGGCTATTGTAAAAGCTGCTTAAATCGAACTCACGTTATTAAAGAAATTGGAACCACAACACAACAGTTGTCCGATGCTGCACCAGGCCCAATTATGAAAACTGCAACAATTTTTCTCGGTTTGGCAGTAGGGGCTACAATGACACGCACAGTTTTTTGGTATGCCAAAAAACTTGGTATTATTATAGGAGGCTTATTTGCATTTGCAATTTCAAAAGGTGATGGTATAATTGCAGTAAGGTCCATAACCTTTTTTCAAAGAAAAAATTAATCAGCTGATTGGGGCAACTGGTTTTAAGTACAGTACCAATGGCATCAAGGGTGGCCAATGAAATGGCCCTGAAATATGCCAAAACAAACCACGTATTATAATATTGTATGGCCTCAAATATTTCAGGTGTTATAGGTTATAAGCTGTAGCAGAAGGTGTCCTTATTTCAATGCTGTCATAAATTATAGAGGTTATTATTTTTTCAGGAATTTCATAAAACAATATATTCATTATGGTTGATATATTTTTAGATGTGGAAAAAAACCTATTCCCCTATAACCTTACCCTTTATTATCTTTCTTTTTTTGCCGGACCATAATTATACAAATAACCTAAACCTGAGTTAAATCATGTTTTAATAAGTACAATAAGATAAAACAACTGTTATTTTTGCTAATATCAAAGTATATTAATTATTTGTTGTTTTAAAATCAATTATTATAAATGGTTTTAAAATAAAATTAAAATACCTGGTTTTTATTCAGGCCTGATTCATTAAACAAGTATAAGGATGAAAATTTATCATGCGGTTTCCCCCGATTTATCGGGACAAGCAATACGACCTTAATAAAAAAAATATTTACGGATGAAACATTTATTTTTAGTCATTTCACTAATGGCAATACTTATTGTAGGTGGATGTAAAAATTCATCAAACAGGGAAAATCCTTTCCTTTCGGTTTATGATACTCCATACCAGGTACCTCCCTTTGATAAAATTAAAACTGAGCATTTTATGCCAGCCATGGAAAAAGGAATGGCTGAACATAATGCCGAAATTGAAGCGATTACCAATAATGCTGATGAGCCGGATTTTAATAATACAATTCTTGCATTGGATAAATCAGGTGAGCTGCTTACTAAAGTAAGGCTTGTTTTTGGAAATTTACGCTCGGCAAATACCAACGATGGTTTACAGGCTGTGGCACGTCAAATTACCCCAAAATTAACAAGTCACAGCGATAATATAATGTTGAATATGGCCTTGTTTAACCGTATAAAAATGGTTTATGAAAAACGTAATGAGATGAGTCTCAATTCTTCGCAAATAAGGGTTGTTGAAAAGTATTATGAAGACTTTATAAGAAATGGCGCAGGTCTTTCAGCTGAAGATCAGGAGAAGCTTAAAGAAATTAACCAGGAATTATCAATGCTTTCACTTAAATTTGGCGAAAACCTTTTAAAGGAAACTAACAATAATTTTAAACTTATTGTTGAAAGGCAGGAAGATCTTGCTGGTTTGTCTCAGGGAGTTATTGAAGGGGCTGCTATTACTGCCAAAGATATGGGAATGGAAGGCAAATGGGTTTTTACCCCTCAAAAACCCAGTTTATTGCCATTCCTCCAATTTGCCGAAAACCGTGAATTACGTGAAAAGATCTATAAAGGTTATTTCATGCGTGGTGACAATGGTGATTCTTTTGACAATAAGGATATTATACGAAAAATGGTAACTTTACGTGCCAACAAGGCCAAATTGTTGGGTTTTGATAATCATGCAAAATTTGTTGTTGATGTTAATATGGCTAAAACCAATGATAATGTTTATGGTTTTCTTAACAAATTATGGTCTCCTGCATTAGCCCGTGCTAAATCTGAATTAGCCGAAATGCAGCAAATAATAAATAAGGAAGGTGGAAACTTTAAACTTGCTTCGTGGGATTGGTGGTTTTATGCTGAAAAATTGAGAAAAGAAAAATATGATTTGGATGAATCAGAATTATCTCCATATTTTAAGCTTGAAAATGTCAGGGACGGAATGTTTTGGGTTGCAACACAGCTTTATGGTATTACTTTTGAAAAATTAACTGATGTTCCTGTCTATCATCCCGATGTTGAAGTTTTTAAGGTTAGTGAAAAAGATGGTTCTCATGTTGGTTTGTTGTACCTCGACTATTTTCCGAGAAGTAGTAAGAGGGTAGGGGCATGGTGCTCAAGTTTCCGCAGGGCCGCTTATGATGGTGATAAACGAATTCACCCTATCTCAACTATTGTATGCAATTTTACTAAACCTACTAATGAATTGCCATCCCTTTTAACATGGGACGAGACAAATACCCTTTTCCATGAATTTGGCCATGCTTTACATGGATTATTTGCCGATGGAAAATACCAAAGGACTGCAGGGGTTGTACCTCGCGATTATGTTGAACTTCCTGCGCAAATAATGGAAAATTGGGCCGCAGAACCTGAAGTTTTACAGGTTTACGCACGCCATTATTCAACTAACGAGATTATCCCCGATAATCTTATAGAGAAAATTCAGAAAAGCAGTTATTTTAATCAGGGATTTAATACAGTTGAGTATCTCTCCGCTGCATTTCTTGATATGGATTGGCATACAATAACTTCAGAAACCATTCTTGATGATGTTAATTCGTTTGAAAATACTTCTTTACAAAAAATTGGTTTAATTGAGGAAATAATACCACGTTACAGATCAACATATTTCGGCCACATTTTCGATGGTGGTTATTCAGCCGGATATTATGTGTATTACTGGGCCGGCCAGCTTGATGCAGATGCTTTCTATGCTTTTAAGGAGAGTGGCGATATTTTTAATAAAGATCTGGCACAAAAATTCCGTCAGAATTGTCTGGCTTGGTGTGGCGAGGATGAGGGTATGGTACAATACAGAAAATTCCGAGGTAAGGACCCTGTAATTGAACCGCTTCTTGAACGTTTGGGGTTGAAATAATAATTTAATACACTACTGTCCGATAAGTTTTTCGATAAGATGCTATAATGCCAACTAATTGTGGTGTCCCTACAGGACACTGAAAATTAGGGTCGATTCATCTTTACCGATATTCTGTACCTTACGGCACAGTACCGTTAGGGACTAAAGATCGGTAAAACACTTAATTGAGGATTGATTTATTGTCCCGTTAGGGACAAAACAACCTTTTACCGGATAGTAGTGAATTTAATATTAAAGATTAAAAAAAGGCTGCCATATGGCAGCCTTTTTTTAATTGCTTAAAATCCAATTGATTATCTCAGGGTCATCAGGCTTTGTTTTTGGTGAAAAACTTTTATACAAATGTCCTTTTTCGTCGATTAAAAACTTTTGAAAATTCCACTGCACCGGATAATCTTCAACACCATTTTTAACCTTCTGGGTTAACCATTCATAAACAGGATGCTGGTCATTGCCCTTTACCGATACTTTTTCCATCATCGGAAATGTAACTCCATAATTTAAATTACAGAATTCCCTTATTTCGACAGCAGTACCGGGTTCCTGGTTAGCAAAATTGTTGGCCGGAAACCCAATTATCACAAATCTTTCACCACCATATTTTTTATATATGGCCTGTAGTTGTTCTAATTGTGGGGTTAAACCGCATTTGCTTGCAGTGTTAACTACCAAAACCTTTTTTCCTATTAATGTGGCAAAATCAAAAGACTGCCCTTCCAAAGTATTCACCTTAAATTGGTGAAAATCAGATTGTGCAATTAAATATGCTGGCGTAATCATTATTAATGTAACAGCAATTTTTAAAAAAATACTCTTTTTCACTGATTAATTTTTAAGTTTTTTAATACTGGGTTGAAATTGTAAGTGCCCTGCCCCTTTTTTTACAAACAAATTTATAATTAAAGAGTTCAAAATTTACCTATTATTAAACCCGGATTAGTCATTAGAAAGGCAATGAACTAATGACTAAGCCGGGATTAACCCTACCGAATAGTCGGTACAGGCTGCTTTAGAAAAACTTAAT
>JBBIVA010000179.1:0-4067 GCA_037439945.1 Marinilabiliaceae bacterium | reverse complement strand
TAATTCTCTTCTCGATAAAATTAATCCATTCTAATGAATTAGTTAGGTGCGATTATTTTTTGTTTATTTCTTTCAGATTAAAAATCAGCAATATGGGCATTTTTTTTTTATGATTACCTGATACGCATAAATACCCAATTTTACTATGTCATTAACGGTCATTGGTTCATTTTGGCTAAATTTACACTGAAAAAAAATCAGAGTAGAAAAAAATGACACCATCACCTATTTTTAGCCACCTGCTAATACCCTATATAATAGCAATGTTTTTAGCTATTAACATGGGAGGGAGCGGTGTAGGTCCTTCCTTTTCTGTTGCTTACGGAGCAAATATTATTAAAAGGAGTTTAATTCCAGGATTATTTGGTGTAATGGTTTTTATTGGTGCCATTGTAGCTGGGAAAAGTACATCATTAACAATTGGTAGGGATTTGCTCCCTTCGGAATTAATGGGATATTCCTTAGTATCAATAATTCTGTTATCGGTGAGTATTTCCCTGTTGTTTGCAAATTTGATGGGAATACCCCAATCCACCAGTCAATCAACAATTTTGGCGGTAACAGCGCCAGCCCTCTATTTCAATAAACTAAACACAAGTAAATTATTTTTTGATATAATACCAACATGGTTTATTTTACCACTTGTATCATTTGTGGTTTGTCTGCTCATTGGGAAATATATTTATAATCCCATTCGTAGAAGAGGTTATCTTTTGTCGCCCAAAACCCATAATCATCCAATTTTAAAGTTTTTAGTTATTGGCATGGCAATGTATGTTGCCTTTAGTATTGGGTCAAATAATGTTGCCAATGCAGCTGGCCCAATTGCTTCCATGACCATAAATGAGCTTGGTATAAATCAAACCGACCAGAATTTTGTATTGATAATGATTATTTCTACCCTGATAGTTGCTCCCAATTTCGGAATTGGCAGCTCTTTTTTTGGTAATAAAATAATGCAGAATACTGGTAAGGAAATAATACTTTTCGGTAAAATAGAGGCCATAATTATTGCATTTGTTACAGCGAGTTTATTACTAATGGCGTCAATCTTCAAAGGGGTTCCTACGTCACTGGTCCAATTAAATGTGGGTGCAATTCTGGGCATAGGGGTTGCTAAACTTGGAGCCAAAAATATTTTTGCCAAAACCGAAGTAAACAAGTTTTTCATAATTTGGGTAATTGCCCCTATCATTGCATTTGGTATTGCATTTCTGCTTACCTGGTTATTTGATATTAAAGGTTGGTTATAGGTAAAAATACTTATTTAACATATCTAAATCAGGGTTAAACATTCACCCTGATTTATGTGATAAGGGATAGTAGTTTTACAAGTTTTAAAATTTTATAAGAAATTACCTGACAGTGTTTTATTTTACAAGAGCCTGGTTTTAACCTTTTTTTTACAATAAAAAAATCAGGAAATAAAAAGAAGCCCGGGTTCTTTTTATAATATTGAATTGTTTTATCAGGTTAGTTTTTATATAGGCCCAACAATTTTTGAAAAAAAAACTTTTTTTTCGAAACTCTTAAGTATTTTTAAATGTAAAAATAGGGTAAACAGCCATAATAAAACTGACTGTTGAAATTTTAATACATTAATATACAGTCATTAATAAAAATAATCTATTATTATTGTTTCAGAAGTTTATACATATGGCTGCTTTATATATATTTGGAATAGTAAATTTTCATTTTTTTAAGTCATGAAAAAGAGCATATTACAAGAAGTAAACATTAAAGATCGATTTGACGACGATTCAGATTTCGATGAGAATTCCGATGACTTCATGGAAGAGGAAGAAAACGACTGGGATGAAGATGATTTCCCCGACCTTGAAGAAGAAGAGGATGATTATGATGATGACGATTTCGGAGATGAGGATTATGATGATAAAGACTTTGATGAAGAAGACATCGAAGAACTTTTAAACGATGATTTTTCTGATGACGATGATTTTTAATAATTGTTGATCTGATTCGTTATAATTCCTTCAAATAACTTTTTGTTATTATTTAATTGATCTTTAAAAACAGTAGAGTCTGTTTTTAATAAAATTTAAATGGCTTTGGGGAAAACCCCAAAGCCTTTCTTGTTTCAACTGATAATTTACCCAACTCTATTCAAACTTGTCCAATTTTTTTTGTATTCGCTTAATAGCTGATTCAATTGGCTGTTCTGGCTCAATAACGTTATATTCACCCCAAAAGTCATCATTAGCAAAGCCACTTACTGCATCTTCAATTATTACGTTAATTTTTAGCCTGTCGGATGATTTAAAAGATTTATCATCAGCAACATCCCAATCAGTTACGGCCATTTCCAATGTTGTATAGTAATTGGTATTAAATAACCTTTTCTTCCAATTTACTTTAAAAGATACCTGCCCTCTTGAGTACCCATAGTACCATTTCCCATCTTTCTCCCTGTAATTTACAAGGTATGATGCTTCAGTTGGATAAACACTTGCCCCAACTGGTTTACGTTTAATAAACATTCGTGAAGCTTCTTCCTTATCCTCTATATTTAAATTAAACGATGCACTTGTAATAGCCAATGATTCGGTATCGATATACAGTTTACCAAAGAACAACGGTTCCTTAACATCAGGTTTTTGTTCAAAACTCAAAACATATATTAACCTGTTATCAATTCTTGTAACATTTGTCATTTTAAAATTATACATGTCTATTACTTCCGAATCGAACATTGCGTAAGGATCTTTCATTATATCAAGCATTACAGCATTATATGGCCCACCCTGAAGCTTAAAAACCAGCGTGTCAAGTTTTTCATAATCCACACTTTTTCTACCAATAGCGAGCTTAATCTGATCATCCCTTGAATTATTATACGGCTGCTTTAATACCGTTACAACAGCTTCGGATAACGATACAAAAATTCTACCTTTTTTTATAGTTTCACGGTAAAAAGCAGTCATTTTTAAAGGATCATTAATATAGTTTTTATCCCTTTTACTCATCACTCCACGGATAATATAATTTGGGTCGGTTGGAAATACTGAAACTTCTACCAGCGAAACTGTCATCATATCCAATTTAATGCGATTACCGTCGGACTTTAACTGGTTTATTGGCATCATTTTTTTTTCATAGCCAATATAAGAGACTATAAAGTTTTTACCCAGTAAATTTTTAGGTACTTTAAAAGAGAATTCCCCTTGTGAATTACATACAGTGGCTACGTTTGTTCCATCAATAAAAAGGGTTGCAAATACGAGAGGCTCATTTGTTTTTGAATCAGTAACCGTACCTTTAAAAAGGCTAAAATTAACAGTATCGTTTTCAAATTGAGGTTCTTCAGACAATGCGACTTTTGCTTCGGTAAAAAATGTATTTGTTGCCAAAAACATTATAACAAGCAAAAAATTGCGAATTGTAATTTCGATTGTTTTCATGGCTTTTATTATTAAATATTATTTAGTCTTTACTTAATGAGTTAATATTTTATATAAACCCTTATTGATAATTCAAAATTTTTCATTAGGACCCGATTAAATTTTTATAATTTACTTGATTGTGTTTGGACATAATGAAACCGGTAGTTTTTTGTTTTCCCGGTGCAGGCTTTCCGCATCAGAGAATTTCTGTCAAGAAAATCAGATTAATTGACGTTAAAATCCCGATTAAAGTTTTGTTGTTTTTTGAAAAAAAACTTACAAAACTTTAATCGGGATTAGTAAATTAATCAGATTTTTAGGAAATTATCTGCAGCGGTGCATTTGGAGTAGTATTTCGGCTTACCGGAACTTTCATTTTTTTGCTGTAGTGGAGCGAAGTGGATCATGAATACCTTTTTAAGAAAAACACTTATGAATAAAAAAAGTAATCCCGATACATTGTGAGAGCACTTAAACGAAGAATGGATTTTTTATCGGACAATAGTGAAAATTTATACAAAAAATAAAATTTAACTAAAGTTGGTAAATAAAATCAGATATAACAGAGAACTGAATCCTTTGAGCAAAATTTTTACAAATCAAAAAAACTGGACCATATATGGCCCGGATTTTTAAAATTGGCGGCGACCGGATTCGAGCGAAGCG
>JBBIVA010000178.1:0-4114 GCA_037439945.1 Marinilabiliaceae bacterium | reverse complement strand
TTCGGCAAGCATATTAAGCACCAGTTCCAAATTTGTCATGCGGTCACGTAGGTTCTCTTTTTTCAAATTCTTCAGGTTTTTGTATTGCTTTGTTGAATAACCGCTCCATGCTTTGGTAATTTAGCTACG
Source organism: Marinilabiliaceae bacterium (assembly GCA_037439945.1). Classification (GTDB taxonomy): domain Bacteria; phylum Bacteroidota; class Bacteroidia; order Bacteroidales; family Marinilabiliaceae; genus CALEUX01. The sequence goes on along the minus strand of JBBIVA010000178.1, from coordinate 3,985 downwards.
CTGAGGCCCTTCGGGGTTCATCGGTTAATATGGCAAATCCCTGTCCTTTTTGCACGCCACGGTTTTCCCATTCATCGGTTAATCCCTTTCGTACTTCAATGCTTTTCAAGCGCTGGTTTATCCACTCTTTGCTGTATCCTTTTCGCAAGTATGTTTCCATTAAACGGTCAATTCCCAATTCGGGGTCTTCAATTTCGTCAATCCGTTCGCGGCCAACTTGTGCCAGCCACATTTTAAAAGGTTCGGCTTTGGGCGATGGGATGCTCTGGATTAACCGAAAAGGCTGTTCGGTATCGGCAACATCGGTGTTGTAATATTTGCCGTCTGAGGACTCTAATTTCAGTTGTCCGATTTTTTCGGACAACTCACTGCCTTCCTTCTTCAACTTTGCTTTCAGGGTCCCTCCAATACTTACGTGGACGGTCGCTCCCGGTTAAAACTTCAATAACATCTATTATGGAGAAATACCATTTCTCATCTTCTTCCTTCCAAACAGAGCGTATTTGCTTTTGCTCGAATAGTTTTATGGCGGTTTCTTTGGTCATATCAAGTTAATTTTAATTTCATTTGTCCGAAATTTCCGGACGTTTGCAAAGCGTGAATATTTGTCACGGTTTCTTTGGTTATCAATTATCAATTGATTTAAATATGTACTTTTCATCAAATTCAATTTCAAAATCCTGAAGGATTTTTATGTATTCTTCAATAAATGTTTTTTTCTTGTGGTGTAATTCCTGATTTTCAATATAGGTAGCAACAGCTGAGATTTGAGATTTAGAATAAGAAAAAGCTCCATAGCCTTCCTGCCAAGAAAATCTACCGTTTACAAATTTGTTTTCGTTTATCCAAAGAGAAGAATCACCTTTAATATCACGCATTAAATCAGATAATGATTGTGTCGGGCGCATTCCAAAAAGGATATGTAAATGGTCGGGCATACCATTTATTGCCAACATTTTATGACCATGATTTTGGATGATACCGGTAATGTATTGGTAAAGGCGTTGTTCCCAATTTTTTGATATCAGAGAAATACGGTTCTGCACGGAAAATACGGCATGAATATGAATTTGGGTGTAGGTGTTAGGAATATTATTGTGTTTATAATTTTCTCAATTAGGTTTTCTCGCACCGTTAGGTGCGAAAGCTCGGTAGAGAATAGCATTATTGAACGGACCGCCCGCCCCGGACGGGGCGGAACAAATACCCGATATGCTCTTTGCTACCGATATGTTGCCCCATACGGGGCAATGCCCGTTGGTTTTCATTTTACGCTGTTTTCTATTATCGCTATTTCTTCTTCGGTCAAACCGTAAAGCTGGTAAACCAATTGGTCGATTTGGTTTTCTTCAGATTTCATGTCCTTGCTTTCTTGCTTTTTCATTAGGATTTTATCAACTAAATCAACAAACACCTTCTGTTGTTTCTTGTTACAAATTTTAATAGGTAATAATCGGCATTGTCCAATTTTAGCTTCTGGAAAAACGTCATCACGTTCCGAAAATTTGTTTACAAAGTAATATCCAAACAATAATGAGTTTAAGAGTGCAACAACATATTTAGTTTCATAATCTTTGTTTATAATGAAGATATGGGCTGTATTCTTTACGGTATAATCTTCATCTGTATAGGATGCTATTAGTCCTGTTTTACTTGGAATTTCACGAATAATAATTCTTTCACCTTCAAAATACTTTGCTTCTCTCGGAGCAGCAAGCCATTCACCATATTTCAAATACCCACCTTGCCAATTTAATGAATAATTTGAAACATCGTTTCCTTGAATGTGCTTTCTATAGGTTTTATCTATTTTCTTTTTTGCATTAAATACTTTTTCGACTCTGTCATTTTCTGTTTTTGGTGGATTTCCTTTTCCTGTTTCGTATTCTTTTATTCCGCTTGATGAGTCGGAAATTTTGTTTAATAACCTGAGTTCGATTATTAACTATTTGAATAAAAGCATTTTAATTAAAAATACTTTGCGATAAATTTGGATAAAACAATGGGTTTTGCTAATTTAACAGTCTGATAAACAATTAATTAGAAGCAAAACCCATGTATTTAGACAGAGATAAAATTACGGAAATTTTCGTTCTTGCCGATGAATTTTGCATTGGATTTAACGAAACTGTGTCCATGCATTCTTTGGGGAATAAGCCCAAGAAAAAGCCCAAAATGAGCCAAAGCGAGGTTATTACTATTATGGTCCTGTTCCATTTCGGTGCGTTCAAAAACATGAAACATTTTTACGAATACTTTGTAAAACAGCACCCTACAAGCGAATTTCCACAGACGGTTTCCTACAATAGGTTTGTTGAATTGATGCAAGCGGCCGCTTTGCCAATGACCTTGTTCCAAAAAACCTGCTGTTTGGGGGCATGTACCGGTATTTCGTTTGTCGACTCGACCCCAATCAGGGTATGCAAAAACAAGCGCATACCACGCCATAAGGTTTTCGACGGGATAGCCCAACGGGGCAAATCCACAATGGGTTATTTCTTTGGGTTTAAGCTACATTGCGTCATTAACGACAAAGGCGAGATCCTCAGTTTCGTTATCACTCCCGGAAATACGGACGATAGGGAACCACTGAACGATAAAAGCTTTATCGAAAAACTAAGGGGCAAACTATATGCGGACAAAGGCTATATTTCCCAAAAACTAACTGAAATACTGTTCGTTGACGGATTGTACCTAATAACCCAAATCAGGAACAACATGAAAAACGTTTTGATGGAAATGAAAGACAAGATACTTCTCCGAAAACGTTCTGTCATTGAGACGATTAACGACGAACTTAAAAATATGTGTTCGATAGAACATTGGCGCCACAGATCGTTTGAAAACTTCTTAACCAACTTATTGGCAGCCCTTATTGCTTATACTTTCTTTCCAAAGAAGCCAGCAATTAAATATGAAGAAATCAAAACAAACCAATTGGCGTTATTTTAGAATCGAACTCAGGTTAATAGGATTATCAGGAGATGGAAGGGGGCGCATGGCCATAAGGAACCATTCTTGGGATGAGTGGGATGATTGGCAAGAGGTGTTAACAGATAGAAGTCTTTATGACTTTACTACAATAATTGCAAACTATATTACAGGAAATACCACCAACCGCTTTGTTACCGATGCCGAAAAAGCTACATGGAACGCTAAGGCAAATAATACCGTTGCCACAACAAGCGCAAACGGCCTTATGAGCAGTACCGACAAAACAAAATTAGATAGCGTTGCTGCCGGGGCAACCAACTATACCCACCCTGCCAACCACCCTGCAAGCGTTATTACCCAGGATGCTAATAGCCGCTTTGTTACCGATGCCGAAAAAGCTACATGGAACGCTAAGGCAAATAATACCGTTGCCACCACAGGCGCAAACGGCCTTATGAGCAGTACCGACAAAACAAAATTAGATAGGGCCACCGGTGTAAGGGTTTTTTATCAATTATCACAACCCATAAACCCACAATTTGGCGATATTTGGATTATACCATAAAAAATTAACTATGGCTAAAAAAAGAAACTTAATATGAATAAAAACATACGTATTTACAGGGATGGCGTTTGGGTTGATTTTTCAACCCTTAACGGTCATTTTTTTATATCAGGAGGCGCAACAAGGCCTTTTGCCAATGCAAGTTTTTTTAATGGCGGTGATTGGTGCATACCACGTACACGGGCGCAAACATGGGATTTATTATTTGGCCAATTAAATAATATAAGCCTAACAAATCTTCCGGCAGGGGGTTCAATTACCAGAACTTTTGAAAAAACTTTTGACGGCTCATTAGAATTGCTTACTAACAGCAGTCCATCTGTTGTAAGAGTTCTTAACATTACAGATAATACAATTGAGTTTCAGAAACTTTCAACTAATAACTGGAATGCTTATTTAGAGTTTTCAACCAACAACCCTTATACCGGCTTACTTTATGTTAACATATTTAGCGGTTCAATTTATGATTTAGGATTAACCTAATTA
>JBBIVA010000177.1:0-4128 GCA_037439945.1 Marinilabiliaceae bacterium | reverse complement strand
CAGCCTGTACCGACTATTCGGTAGGGTTAATCCCTGCTAAGTCATTAGTTCATTGACTTTCTAATGACTAATCCGGGATTAATTAGTGATATTGAATCATCATCAAAAATTCATATTATTTTTAGAAAATTATAATTGAGGTTTTTATATTGAAATTCAAATGAAATTCTTATCATATCAATGAATACCAATGAGTATGTTGCTTTATTTAAGTAGTGTATGATATTTGAAACGGAACCAGAAAATAATTATTTATTGCTTTGTAATGATTTGATAAAAAGCGGGAAAACAGTTAAAATGCCGGTACGTGGTATGAGTATGTTTCCTTTCTTTAATTCAGGTGATATGGTAATTGTTGGTTCTGTTAGTTTTAATAAATTAAAAAATGGGCAGATTGTAGTTTTCAAAAATAACGGTATCTGGGTAATGCATCGGATAGTTAGTATAAAAAGAGATGCAGGATTAATTTATACCCGGGGAGATTGTATGTTTAAGGGAGACAAGCCCATAAAAATGAGCGATGTAGTTGGGGTTGTTACCGGAATTGATTATTCACGTTGGAGAATTTCCTATTTGGCAATCGGAAAACCTGCACCCTATCTGGCCTTATTATCACCCCTGTCAGGCCCGGTTTTAAGGTTTATGGTTAAAATATATGGTTATTTTAAGAAATAAAAAGGTGGGTTGAGTAGTCTCCCTGCATTACTTTTACTGAAAGTGTAAATTTTGTTAGTGTTAAGTTAATATTCAGTTATTTACTGTGGTGCTATTATATTAAAAATTCATTTTTAAATGTTTTATAAATGCCTGTGTCTGAAAAGAAGAAATTAGGGAACCTTGTTAAAGAGATTAAAGTTCTGAAATATGAACTGGAAGAATTAAAAAACCAGGTAAGAAGCGGCACTAATCCGGTTTTGTCCGAAAAGGATTTTCTTTCTCCGCTGATTTTTCGAAACTCCGGATTACCCTTCATGTCTTTAAATAATAATAAAGAAATTATATATGTAAATGATGCATGGTTACGTTTATTGGGATATAATTATGAAGAAGTAACAGGATTGTTTATTGGAAGTTTCATAGAAACCAGCCAATTATCTTTTAAAAATGGAGTTGTGGAGTTAATTGATGGGTCCGGATTGGAAATTAAAAACAAAGATGGTGAAACACTGATTTTTTTAATTTACGCGGTTAATTTAAGTGGATTATCCTTCAACAGTAATGATAATGGTTGGTTAATGGTTGATATAACATCGCAAAAGAAGGATGAAAAATTATTGAGCCGGCTAAGTGATATGGCCCGTGATAGTGAGGGACGTTACAGGATACTTGTTGAGAACCAAAACGATTTAGTTGTTAAAGTTGATTCGGATAACCGTTTTTTATTCGTGAGTCCAAGTTATTGCCAGTTATTTGGAAAGGAAGAAGAGGAGCTTATCGGTAATTCATTTTTACCACTTGTTCATGAAGATGACCGTGAACTGACTACCAAGGCGATGGAATCATTAATTAATGAGCCTTTTTCATGTTATATTGAACAACGGGCAATGACAGTGAAGGGATGGCGTTGGATTGCCTGGAGCGATAAAGCTATATTGGATGATAGTGGGAAAATTGTATCGGTAGTTGGGGTTGGCAGGGATATTACTGAAATTAAAGAAGTTGAGCAAAAACACCGCGAAAGCGAAAACAGGCTTTCGAATGTTTTGGATGTAATTGGACATGGGGCTTGGGATTGGAGAATTGATTTAAATGAAACATTTTTTGATACCAGGTTTTTCAAAATAGCCGGATCAAAACCTGGTGATTTTTGTAACGATATCAGAAAATGGGAAAAGAATATCCATCCATTTGATTACGAGTTGTTTAACAGGAATTTGAAAAATCATTTAAACGGAAACAGTGACACCTTCAGTTCCGAAATAAGGATATTAAAAAATAATGGAAACTGGGGCTGGGTTAGGATAAGTGGAAAGGTTGTTGAACGGAATTTTAATGGAGCCCCTGTTAGAATGTTAGGAACACTCACTGATATAGCAAAAATTAAATTGGTTGAAGAGGAACTTCGTGATAAAGACAGGGAAATTGCTAATGTCATGTCCAAGCTTCCGGGCCTTACTTATAGGTGTAAAAGTGATGGATCCTGGACTATGGAATTTTTAAGTGAAGGTTGTCTTTCACTTACAGGCTATTTCCCTGATGATTTCATTAATAACAAAATTCTTGCATTCAATGATATTATAAGTCCGGAATTCAGGGAGAAGCTTTTGAAGGAGTGGCAGAATAATTTATTGAAAAACAGACTGTTTAACCAGGAATATAAAATTATAACAAAAAATGGTACCGAAAAATGGGTGTGGGACCAGAGATCAGGAGTTTTCGACAGTAAAAATAATTTAATTGGCTTAGAAGGCATTATACTTGATATTACAGACCGAAAACGCTCAGATATGATTCACCAGTTTCAATATTCAATGGCCAATAATTTAGTTACAACCCATAATGTTGATGAATTTTTGGATGTTGTTAATGTTGAACTTAGAAAAATATTTGATTTTGATGGACTTGTAGTTGGATTTCTTGATCAGAAAAAGGAAATATTTAACACAATTTATGAAGTAGGACAGGAGCCTGGTTTAGAAAGCTGGCCTGTTAAAAAGTCGTTGTCGGGTATTGTTATTGCTGGTAAAAAAGGTTTATTATTTACCGATAAAGAAATAATTGATTTAAACAGAAATGGTATTATTGATCTTTTTGGCAGAGTATCAAAGTGTTGGATGGGTGTACCTCTTATTTATGAAGGTATTGTAATCGGTGTATTTCTGGTTCAGAATTACCGAACCATCTCAGCCTATGATAACAAAAGTTTACAGGTACTTGAGATTATAGCAAGCCAGTTGAGCATTTATATTGAGCAGAAAAGGACAATAATGAGAACTGTTCAGCTATCAAAAGGAATTGAACAAAGCCCGGTTTCAATTGTAATAACCAACAAGCAAGGTATTATAGAATATGTAAATCCACAATTCTGTAAGGTTACAGGTTATAATTCACATGAAGCGGTTGGTAAAAACCCTAATATACTTAAAAGCGGTGAACACAATATACAATTTTACAAAAATTTGTGGCAAACCATTTTATCCGGACGAAATTGGGAAGGAGAATTGCATAACATCAAGAAAAACGGAGAACATTACTGGGAAAAGAATATAATATCACCCATTATTAACGAAAAAGGTGTGATTGTTCAGTTTATTGCCTTTAAGGAGGATGTTACCGAGCAAAGATATTTGATGGCAGATTTAGTTACAGCAAAGGATAAAGCTGAGGAGAGCGACAGGCTGAAATCAGCTTTTTTGGCAAATCTTTCACACGAAATCAGAACCCCAATGAATGCTATCCTTGGGTTTACCGAATTACTTAAAGACCCGGAAATAACAGATGATTCCATAAACACCTTTGTTTCAATAATCCACCGATCAGGAAACCTGCTTTTAGGGATAATAAACGATATAATTGAAATTTCTAAAATTGAAACAGGCCAGATTACTCCAAACTTTTCCGAGGTAAATATTGGAGCCCTTATAAAGGATTTAAATGCAACGCTTAAATTAACTATACCAGTTAACAAAAAGATCGAACTTTTGGTTTACCCGCCTAAGTCAATAACCAACCGAAACATAATTACTGATGAGGTTAAACTAACACAAATGTTAACCAATTTAATTACAAATGCAATAAAGTTTACTGGCGAGGGTGAAGTCCGTTTTGGTTATACCGAAATAAATGGCATGTTGGAATTCTCAGTAAGCGATACTGGTATTGGTATTGATAAGCCAAATCATATGTTGATTTTTGACAGGTTTTACCAAATTGAAAATGATTTAAGAATAAAAGGGGGTGGCTCAGGATTAGGGCTCGCTATTTCAAAAGCCTATGTTGAAATGTTGGGAGGTGAAATATGGGTAGAATCTGAATTGAATATGGGGGCAACTTTTAAATTTACAATTCCCCTTGTTTGAAAAGAAATCATTTAAAAAACAAATTATTATATCACTACTATCCGATAAAAAGTAGTTTTGTCCCTAACGGGACAAAAGTTCAATTCTCAATTAAGTGTTTTACCGATCT
>JBBIVA010000176.1:0-4163 GCA_037439945.1 Marinilabiliaceae bacterium | reverse complement strand
ATGTTGTTGAAAATATGGCTATTGTAAAAGCTGCTTAAATCGAACTCACGTTAAAATAAATTTTGTTCGGATAAAATATTTGGATTACTTAAAAGCATAGCGCAACACCTTTATTCAAAAATTAACTTCATTTTACAATTTATAAGCCAAATCAAATAACCTTTCCTTGATGAAATGGTAATGTTTTCATATTTTTGCTGTGCTTAAATCCATACAATTTTAAAATAATCACCTAAAAAAGTAATAAAATGTCAAAAATTAAAATTGGGATCAACGGTTTTGGCCGTATTGGCCGTTTGGTATTCCGTGCCGCTCAGGAATTCGACAATGTTCAGGTTGTTGGTATCAACGACCTGATTGATGTAGAATACATGGCCTACATGTTGAAATATGATTCAACCCATGGAAAATTCAAAGGGACTGTAGAAGTAAAGGATGGAAAATTAGTTGTTAATGGAAACGCTATCCGTGTTACAGCTGAAAAAAACCCTGCAGATTTGAAATGGAATGAGGTGGGTGCTGAATATATAGTTGAATCTACTGGCCTTTTCCTTGAAAAAGCCAAAGTTCAGGGTCACTTTGATGCCGGTGCTAAAAAAGTTATTATGTCAGCTCCATCAAAAGATGATACCCCAATGTTTGTTGTTGGTGTAAACCTCGACAAATACACTAAAGACATGAACAGTGTTTCAAATGCTTCATGTACTACAAACTGTTTGGCTCCAATTGCAAAAGTATTGAACGACAAATTTGGTATTGTTGAGGGACTTATGACTACAGTTCATGCTACAACAGCTACACAAAAAACTGTTGACGGACCATCGTCAAAAGACTGGAGAGGTGGCCGTGGCGCAGGTCAGAATATTATCCCTTCATCTACCGGTGCTGCAAAAGCTGTTGGAAAAGTTATTCCTGAATTAAACGGAAAACTAACCGGAATGGCTTTCCGTGTGCCAACACCAAATGTTTCAGTTGTAGACCTTACCTGTCGTTTGGCCAAACCGGCTTCCTACAAGGAAATTTGCGCAGCAATGAAAGCCGCTTCTGAAGGTGAACTTAAAGGAGTTTTAGGATATACCGAAGATGCAGTTGTTTCAAATGATTTTGTTGGCGAATCCCAAACTTCTGTTTTTGATGCCGGTGCCGGAATCTCTTTAAATGACAATTTTGTAAAAGTTGTAAGTTGGTACGATAACGAAATGGGTTATTCAATAAAAGTTGTTGAACTTATTTTGCATATGTACAAAGTTGATAAAGCTTAATTATCAGGTTTGGCTTTAAAAATTTCAATGAGGGTGTCTCAAAAGTCCGAGACGCCCTCTTTTTATTCGTACTCCTATCCGAAAAGTTTTTCAAATATTCAATTCTAATAGTCTTTAAAAAACTTTTGAGACAGCCTCCTTGTTTATTTTAATACAGACTATAAAACACATCTCTGAAACATGTTTAAAAACCATTCCCCAGAGTTATTTTGCGGGCTTAACACCTTCCGAAGTCATTACTATTCTTTTTATTGTATTATCCTTATTGTAAAAAAGATAATCAATACATACCGAACGTCGGAAACTACCTCCCTGTGTTGGAATTGACCCATTGTGATATATAAAATAGTCTTTCCCTTTAAATTCAATAATACATTGATGGTTAGTATTGGAATTGCCGGCAACTTCATTCAATATTCCCTTAAACTCATAGGGACCTTTTATATTACGGCTCATTGCATAAGCTGTTTTTTCAGGGAAACTATAGGCATATGATAAGTAGTACCAACCCTTTCTTTTATGTATATATGGAGCTTCAGTAAAATGAGGTAAATTGTCAATTGTTTTAATATTCCCCTCAAATTCAATCATATTATCCTTAAGTTCAACATAATAACAAGCTGTATTACCCCAAAACATATAGGCCTTTCCATCATCATCAATAAAAACTGTGGGGTCAATATCATCCCAACTTATACCGGTTTTATCGGTGGTCATATTATTTGTTATTATAGCTGATCCCCTTGCATCCTTAAATGGTCCTGTAGGATAATCAGATACTGCAATACCAATGGCTTTACCATGAATTTCTTTATGGCTCACGGTTACATACCAATAAAACTTCCCATTTTTTTCTATAATTTCTGATGCCCAGGCATCACCCTTTGCCCAGGCAAATGTTTCAACCACCGAAACTGTTGTCTCTTCATTCCAATTTACCATATCGGTTGATGAATAAATTAACCATTCATTCATTACATACCTATGTTCGGGATATGGTGCCTGATCGTGCCCAACATATAAATAAACCTTATTATTATGAACTATAGCCGCCGGATCGGCTGTAAATTTTTGGGTTATTACCGGATTTTGTGAATTAGCCAAATTTATTAAGATAAGAATAAAAAAGGCTACAAAACTTAACCTTAAATACAAGGTACTTTTCTTACTTGCCAGCATAGTTGTTTTAGTTAGGATATATTTTATTGAAAGTAAAATTAATCACTTAATGTAAACCAGTAAATAAAATTTTAAAATTGATTAATTAATCTACCAAATTTCATCAACAGTCCACTTTTTAAATTTTAATATGTAAAAAACTTTTGAAAAAAATAGTGGAAAAATTATTTGATCTAATCAAGTTTTATTTCACCATTATAATGATCGCTGAAATGTTTCGTTCCCTTAATTTGCAAACCCAGCAAATCGCTAAGTTTTGTAATCTCTTCAAGAGCTCTTTCCTTGGACTTGAATTTACAAATAGGATTTATTTTTCTACCATATAAATCATATAGGTAAACCCTAAAATCACCATAAGTAGCATCAACTGACCTGTTGCTAAGGCTGTAAACCCTGTAAACCATTTTGGCATCAGACAAACCCACCATCATATTCCTTGATATATATTGCCATTTTCCAACCCGCAAAAAACCAAAATAATCATTGGAAAATTTAATTCTGTAATTCTTAAAATCAACAGTACACCCGGTAGTTGAAAAGGCAGTAAATGAACCAAGGGCAATTAATATTAAACCAGAAAGAGATTGAAAAACGGAAATTATTCCAACAAAGAGCAAAAAATAGCCTGTGGTTGAACCCGCCGGACCAAAACCTTTGTCCAGCCTGTAATAAACCATACTTCTATTTTCTTTCAGATGACCCAAAATATCTATTTTGCCCGTTTAAATCTTTGTTTGTTTTCCACACTCATTTTTTCACAGGCATATTGAAAAATCAGCCTGGGCGATTTATCTTTCCATTTAAGTAAAAAATCTTCAGTTTCACCGTTATTAAGCTTCCATGCTTCCCTTAAAAACCACCCCATACCCTGTTGTACCTCTCTTTCAGTATCCATCATTAAAGGTTCCAAAAAGTTAAAAAGATGTATAAAACTTTTACTCTTTTTTAATTCCTTAACAAAAGTTACAGGCACACATCTTCTTTGAAACTTAAATGCTGATGTAATCCATGTCGAGAAATCATTTATTCCTATGTTACCCGAATCAATCAACTTTGGCAAAATCCACATTCCCAATGTATCAGCATGTGCCCAATTATTCAATCCCACAGAAAACCAACCTGAAATGCAGAGGAAAGTTTCATGGTTAAAATGTTTATATAAATCATTAACAACCAAAAGTCCTATCGCTGTTTCTTCATATTTTCCACTTTTCAACAATTCAGGCATTGCACTTAGCACAACTTCTAATGTTACCTCACTTTTTTTTAGTTCTTTTGATTTTTCCCTAACCAGATTGGATGAAAGTCCATATCCTATAAATCCATCTTTAAAAAACCTGGAGTATTTTTTTACATTCTCCATATCGGAATTTTGAGAACAAAACTCAATTATATCATTTATAAATTCTTCTTTAGTCATTTGTTAATTTGTTTGGTTAGTTACAATATATTAATCCTGAATAAATTAACAGATAGCACGTTAGGAACAAACCAATAATTCTTTGTTGGGACCCTTTTTTAAAATGAGGTGTAGCAATTCAATAAGCAGCTGACCTAACATACCCTAAAATAACATATATCCATATGTAACTCATATTTTAGTTTAAAATAAAGGCTTACACACTTAAACCCAAATTTGTCTTTAGCCATTTTTTCTAATGGCAGTTATTAGAAATTATTAGTCTTAAGTTATTGATTACATGCCTTCTATTTTGACAAATC
>JBBIVA010000175.1:0-4216 GCA_037439945.1 Marinilabiliaceae bacterium | reverse complement strand
TTAATTTCTAATGACGGTCATTAGAAAAAATGGCTAAAGACAAATTTGGGTTTAAAATTAATCATTAATCCAGAATGGTGCTATGAAAAAATATTTAAACCATTTTTGTAAATTAGTATTTATAATTCGAAAAAATTGCCTTGTTTTACAACTGGCTTAAATTACCGGATTCTTTTCAACCGAACAATATTGATTGTAAAGGTCGGGTATTTAACTATTTTACAAAATATTTTTCATTAGCGTTAATATACATTACAAGAGAGTTTTATCCCGTTTTAATAAACCTTGCAAATTCAACTATAGGCTAACTTAAAAAAAAGTATTACTATGAGCAAGTTTTTTAAGTATTTTTTGGCGGTTTTAATAGGTTCTATTGCTTCCGCAACATTCTTCCTCCTGGGAATAATTATGTTTATTGGCATTCTTGCTTCGTCTGGGAGTAAAGAAGTAAAGGTTGACGAAAATTCAATCCTGTTTCTGGATTTGAACAGCCCAATTACCGAGCGCGCTCCTACTGATCCGCTTGATGAAATTTTTTCTGAACTGACCGGACAGCCTGCGCCCACCGGACTTAATCAGATTTTGGCAAATATTAAAAAGGCAAAAAACGACAGCAATATTAAGGGGATTTATATAGAGTCAGGGCTTATGTCCGCCGGATATGCCACAATTGAAGAAATTAGAAATGCGTTATTGGATTTCAGGAATTCAGGAAAGTTTGTATATAGCTTTGCACCAATCTATTCGCAAAAGTCTTATTACCTGGCAAGTGCCGGTGATAAAGTTTTTCTAAACCCCGCAGGAATTCTTGAATTTAAGGGTTTAAGTTCTGTGCGTACATTCTATAAAGGAACACTTGATAAACTAGGAATTGAAATGCAGGTATTTAAACATGGAGAATTTAAATCTGCAGTTGAACCATTCATTCTTGAATCAATGAGCGATGCTGCAAGATTGCAAACCCAAACCTACATTAATTCCATGTGGGGCCATGTTGTTCAAAAAATAGCTGAATCGAGAAACCTTACGGTGGAGGGGTTAAACCATACCGCTGGTTTAATGCCCATGTTTCGGGAAGACTCACTATTAATTACCTCGGGTTTGATTGACGGGTTTAAGTATAAGGATGAGGTTATTGATATTTTAAAAGAATTGACAGGAACTTCTCAGGAGGATGACCTAAATGCAGTTTCATTAAGAAAATATTCTCAGGTTTATGTCTCGTCCGGTAAGAAAAAGGGCCTTGAGAAAAACAAAATTGCTGTTATTTATGCCGATGGAACAATTGTTGATTCAAGCTCTGAAGATGGAGGAATTAAGGCTGATAAGCTTTCAAAGACCATTAGGGAAGCCAGGCGTGACAGTTCAATAAAGGCCATTGTGCTGAGGGTGAATTCTCCTGGCGGTTCAGGGCTTGGGTCCGAAATTATATGGAGGGAGGTTAAACTGGCCAGAGAAACCAAGCCGGTTGTTGTTTCAATGGGTGATTTAGCAGCATCGGGAGGTTATTACATTTCATGTGCTGCTGATACTATTGTAGCCCACAATACAACCCTTACAGGAAGTATTGGAGTTTTTGGATTAGTACCTAACACAAAGGGGCTGTTGAAGAAAATTGGGATTACAACCGATAGGGTTAAAACACATACTTATTCCGATATGCCGTCACTTGACAGGCCTTTTACTGCCGATGAAAAACAATTAATGCAGGCTTATGTTGACAGGTTTTATGATAAATTTTTACAGCGTTGTGCCGATGGAAGAAATACAACCAAGGATATAATCGGGAAGGTAGGAGAAGGAAGGGTATGGAGTGGAGAAAACGCGCTTGGGATTAAACTGGTCGATAAAATCGGGGGTATCGATGATGCTGTGGCAATAGCTGCCCGAATGGCAAATATTGAAACATACAGAATTGAAGAACTGCCCGAAATGTTGTCATCGTTTGAACAAATATTAAGGGACCTTACCGGTGAAGCAGCAGCAAAAATTGGTATGATGATGATAGGGGAGGATTACAAGCTCCTTAAAACCATAAATGGACTAAAAACTGCTTATCCTGTGCAGGCCAGGGTTCCTTATGAGATTATTGTACACTAATTATCAGTTTTCAGGAAATAATATTTTGAATTTATGATAAAACGAAGGCACAGGCGAAAAAATTTCGCTTAAGTGTCTTCGTTCATTTAATTATACAATGTCAATTAACAGGCTTAGAATTCTTTTATATCCTTTTTCACTAATCTTTAGTAGTGTTGCCACGCTTAGAAACCTTATGTTTAATTTTGGGTTTTTAAAATCAAAGGACTATTCACTACCTGTTATTTCGGTTGGTAATATTACGGTTGGAGGTACAGGAAAAACCCCTCTTACCGAGTTAATTATAAGGCATTTGTATAATTCCCGAAAATGTGCATTGTTGAGCAGGGGGTATGGACGAAAAACCCGGGGGGTAATTATAGCAGGCTATCAATCAGATAGCCGTACAATTGGGGATGAACCCATGCAGATTAAAACCAAATTCCCTAATGTAATTGTTGCAGTGTCTGAAAAAAGAGTATTGGGTATGGATGAGCTTTTAAAGGGAGATCCATGCCCCGATGTGGTAATTTTGGATGATGCTTTTCAGCATAGGTATGTAAAGCCAGGGCTCTCAATAGTTGTAATGGATTATTTCAGGCCCGTTTGGAGAGACTTATGTCTTCCGGCGGGAAATTTACGCGAACCGGCAAATGGAATAAACCGGGCCGATATAATTGTAGTTAATAAATGTCCTGATGATCTATCCCCCAACGATGCACAAATTATAAAAGAAAAATTAAAATTCAGGAATAGATGTAATATTTTCTTTACTACCATTAAATATGGAAAACCTGTGCCATTGGTTGAATGTGGGTTATCATTTTCTGAGCAGTTGAAAAAAGCTGACAATAAATTGCTGGCAATAGCCGGAATTGGAAATCCCGAGCCATTTTTTAAAATGACAGAAAAATTTACTCATCATGTAAAACGGTTACAATTTCCGGACCACCATGACTTTAGTCATAATGACATAATAAAAATTGAGGAACTTTGCCACACGAAAAACCAGGATATTACTACAATTGTTACAACCGAAAAGGACGCTGTAAGGTTCTTGGCATTTAAAGGTTTACCAAAGGCATTAATGGTGAAAATATGGTATATTCCAATTGAGCTTGAATTTTTATATGATAAAAAGAGTAGTTTTGAAAGAAAAATAGATAACTATGTTGGAGAAAATTAAGGAAACAACCAAGTTTTTAATGGGTGCCCAAAAAACTAACCCACAAATAGGGATAATACTTGGAACCGGCCTCGGAGGTTTGGTTAATGAAATAGAAATTGAAAAAACCATCCCTTATGGAGATATCCCGAATTTCCCTGTATCAACTGTTGAAGGGCACAGCGGCAAATTGATTTTTGGTAAGATTAATGGCAAGCCGGTGATGGCCATGCAAGGGAGGTTTCATTTTTACGAAGGTTATACAATGCAGGAAGTTACATTTCCTGTCAGGGTAATGCACCAGATGGGAATAAGACATTTGTTTGTGTCAAATGCAAGTGGTGGCATTAATCCCGATTTTAAGGTAGGTGATATAATGATTATTGATGACCATATAAACATGTTTGGTGATAACCCTTTAAGGGGTAGGAATATTTCTGAACTTGGGCCACGATTTCCGGATATGAGCCGGCCATACTGCCACAAATTAATTGCCCGTGCAAAAGAGATAGCTAAAAACAAGAAAATTGAATTAAAGCAAGGCGTTTATGTGGGAACTATGGGGCCAACCTTTGAAACTCCTGCCGAATACAGGTTTTTCAGGGTCATTGGAGGGGACACAGTAGGAATGTCAACTGTTCCTGAAGTTATTGTGGCCCGTCACATGGGAATGGATTGCTTTGGTGTATCAATAATTACAGATTCAGGGGTTCCTGGTCAAATTGTTGAAATATCGCACGAAGAAGTTCAAAAAGTGGCCGCAGGGGCTGAACCAAAAATGACATTGGTAATTTCTGAGCTTATAGGTACATTATAAAATTTATTTCACCTAACGATAAAAAACCGGTAATCAGCCCATATGTAGTATTGTTTTCGATTTCCGAAATTAAAATTATTGTTGAATTACAAACTTGGGTTAATAACAAATACAAATTAAAAAACGCCAGGTTTTTTTAAAACCTGGCGTTTTTG
>JBBIVA010000174.1:0-4365 GCA_037439945.1 Marinilabiliaceae bacterium | reverse complement strand
TAATTTCTAATGACGGTCATTAGAAAAAATGGCTAAAGACAAATTTGGGTTTATTGTTTAAGTATATTTTAGGTTATAATAATAAGGTTACTCAATTTATAAAAAACACTCATTGTTGTTATTCTGTTATTAGTGTATTTTTTTGGGTAACTGATAAAAATTGAATTGAAAAACAGAGATGATAACCTGATATTTGAATAAATTTTAAAAATTTAGATATAGATTTAATTGATAGAAGAGCTGTTGATTTTCATTTAAGACATCAAAATAAATGAAATGGGGCAAGTTGGGTACAATTAGTATGAAAGAATTTCTTATTAAAGCTTTAAACGGGCGGATAATATCGCCCTGGTGGATATTGGTTATTGACACGGTATTAATAGCCAATGCCTTTGTTTTTGCCTATGTTTTAAGATTGAATTTCTCGCTTCCTGAGTATTCGGTATGGGAGTTTTTATACAGCTCATTTATAGCTACAGCTGTATATGTGGTTGTCTTTTTTATTTTTGGAGTACACAAGGGTGTAATTAGGCATACCAATTTTACCGAGTTACGGGTTTTAATAATTGCATGTATAATTGCATTTGCATTCCTCCTTTCACTCGATATTTTATTGAAGTTTTTCAGGATAAATGAGAATTCAATTATTCCAAGGTTGGTAATGGTTCTCCATTTTATGCTTGTGGCGATTTTATGTTTCGGGTTCAGGCTTGTAGTGCGCGAAACCTATGCGTTTTTAACTCATCGCAAAGGTACTATAAATGCAATGATTTATGGTGCAGGTGATTTGGGCATCATTACACTTGATGCAATTAAAAATGATAAGGATAACCAATATCAGGTGGTAGGTTTTGTTGACGATGAGCCATCAAAATGGCATGTAAATCTTCATACCCTGCCTGTTGTGAGTTGGGAAATGTTTTTAAACGACAAAACCAGGTTTAAGGGTATTGAAGAAATAATACTGGCACTACCTTCCATTACTGTAAAACACAAGCAGGTAATTTCTGATGAATGTTTACGCAGGGGATGGAAATTGAAGGTTATGCCTACTGTTGGCAATTGGGTAAATGGAATTTCCAACAAAAATCAGATACGTGATGTAAATATTGAAGACCTTCTGGGAAGGGACGAAATACAGTTAAACCAGAAGAGAATTCTTTCAGGACTTGTTAACAAAACTATTTTGGTTTCAGGTGCTGCAGGTTCAATAGGTTCAGAAATAGTAAGGCAGTTGCTTAAATTCCCAATAAGGAAAATAATATTGTTAGACCAGGCAGAATCAGCCTTATACGATTTACAACAGGAGATTTTATTAAGGCATTATGATGGTCCTTTTCAAATTGTTTTAGCTGATGTTACTAATAAGGCAAGAATGGCCGGTGTTTTTGAAGAGTTTAAACCGCAAATTGTATTTAATGCCGCTGCTTATAAACATGTTCCATTAATGGAAGAAGCTCCATTTGAAGCCATAAGGGTAAATGTTGGCGGAACAAAAATACTGGCTGACCTTTCAGTTAAGTTCGATGTTGAAAAATTTGTTATGGTAAGTACCGATAAGGCTGTTAACCCTACTAATGTAATGGGTACAACCAAAAGGATCTGTGAAATGTACGTTCAGGCTCTTTCAAAGCAACAGGGAATTAAAACAGGATTTGTAACAACACGGTTTGGTAACGTTCTTGGTTCAAACGGGTCGGTTGTTCCTCTTTTCAAAAAGCAAATTGCACAAGGTGGCCCTGTTACAGTTACACATCCAGATATTACCCGCTTTTTTATGACAATACCAGAAGCCTGCCAGTTAGTACTCGAAGCCTCATTTATGGGTAATGGCGGTGATGTATTTGTTTTTGATATGGGTGAACCCGTTAAAATTCTTGATTTGGCCGAAAAAATGATTAAACTTTCCGGCCTGAAAATCAATGATGATATTGAAATAAAATTTACAGGTTTACGTCCAGGCGAAAAATTATTTGAAGAATTACTGGCTGCTAAAGAGAATAACATTTCTACCTACAATGAAAAAATAATGATTTGCCGGGAGCTTCCAGGTAATTATGTTTATATCAATGAGTTGATTAATGAGTTATTATTAAATACTTATAGTCAATCTGATGAATCATTGATTGTAAAAATGAGAGAGTTAGTTCCTGAATTTATCCCTCAAAACCCACGTTATAAAAAGTTTATTGAAAATTTAAGCGTTTTAAGCTAAATATTTTTATAAATTTTATCATAGTTTATTTTACTATCTTGTGTGATTATTAGAGTTTCTTTTGTCATATAGTTTAACTTAGGAAAATTATTCTCAGTTAAATTGAATTATCTGCATGCAATAAATAAAAACTTCCATCGTTTAGCAATATAAGATAAAAAGTAGTTCAGCTCTTTTCTTAAACAATTGTAAAAAAGGATAAAAAGATTGCCGGTAATCCTTACTGTTATAACCAACCAATAAAAATTTAAAATTGGTCCCTTTCCCAAAATTGAAAACAATACAGCTGATTTTTTGTTAACCGTTTAGCTGTTACCTACTGAACAATGTATTAAGTGAAAGGTGATTATTTGAAATTAACCGTTGTTAAAATTTTGACAGGATGAGAGTTGGGGTTATTTATATTATTTTAGCATTGTTAACTTTTCAGGTAACAAATGCCGGATCATTCCATGTAAAAGTGAATGGATCGCCATCTGGCAATGGAACTATTACAAGTCCATGGGATTTACAAACCGCCTTAAATCATCCCACTAAAATTAATGGTGGGGATACAATTTGGGTTCATGAAGGAACCTATAATGGAATTTATACATCAAATTTGTATGGTAGAAATAATGCTCCAATAGTTGTAAGGGCTGTGGCCCCTTTTAAAGTAATTCTTGATGGAAATAAACCAGGCGCAGGGGATGCTACCCTGAATATTAAAGGTGATTACACTCATTTTTGGGGATTGGTAATTACAAATACAAATGGTGTTAGGGGAAATAATGCAACTGATTTAAAGGATGGAATTTATTTTGGCGCTCCAAATTGTAAGGTAATTAATTGTATTATTCATAATAACGGTGGTAATGGAGTTGGGTTCTGGCGGCCGGCAATTAACTCTGAAATTTATGGCTGTATTATCTATAATAACGGTTATAGGGGTAATGACAGAGGACATGGACATGGCGTTTACGGGCAGAATGAAACCGGAACAAAACAAATAAGGAATAATGTGCTTTTTAATTCATTTGGATTGGGAATGAGTATTTATACTGAAGGGGGGGCTATCCAGGGTTTTAATATTGAAGGAAATATGATGTTCAATAGTGGCTTACCCGGAAATGATTTTCTTGAAAGGCATATTCTAATTGGTGGTTTTAAACCTGCTGACCGCATTTCTATTAAAAACAACTATTTATATAACCGACCAAATTATGCATCTAAAGCAGCATTGCAACTGGGGTATGGTTCAACCAATCTAAATGGTGATGTGTCTGGCAATTATTTGGTTGATGGGACTTTTTATGTTATTACCAATTGGACTAGTGTGAAATTTACAGGAAATTCAATCATTTCCAAAACAAATTCATCTCAATTAATCGCATTTGAAGATTTTAAAAAAATTCAGGGCCCCGATTTCAATAATAACAAATATTATTTTGGAAAACTGGCCGGTTATACATTTGATGCCTGGAAAGCATATAGCGGACAGGATAAAAACAGTACATACAGTGCAACCATGCCTGTGGTTACACATTATGTTTTACAAAAAAACCAGTATGAAGCCGGACGCGGGCATTTGGTTATTTATAATTGGGGCAAACAAAACAGCGTAAGTGTCGATTTGTCACAGGTTTTGGCAAATGGGGCAGAATATAAAATATATGATGTTTCAAATTTAAAGGCCGGACCTGTAAAAACAGGTACCTACAATGGAGGAAATGTTGATATTTCGATGCAACTTACTTCTGTAGAGCTTCCATTTGGTGATTTGCCAAATAATGGGAAGTTTATACATACAGCACCCGATTTTGGTGTATTTCTGATATTAGGAAATCCAACAAGTGGAGGGGTAGTTCAAGAACCCAATTTACCACCAACCAACAATGGTGAACCGAAAACCCCACTTCGGGTCCTGAATTTTCACCCAAACCCTACGGTTGATCTTGTTGAGATAGAGTATTATTCCCCTAAAGAGCAAAAGGTTGTGATTGAAATAGTTGATAGTATGGGGCGAATTACAAAATCTGAAGTGGCATTTACCAAAGAAGGAAAAAATAAACATATCGAAAATCTGGCAAAATTTCCGGGTGGTATATACTATATTACAATTACCGGAAGCGGTAAAAAGGTGTCATGTAAAATTTTAAAAAAGAATTTTG
>JBBIVA010000173.1:0-4385 GCA_037439945.1 Marinilabiliaceae bacterium | reverse complement strand
AATTAGTTGGCATTATAGCATCTTATCGAAAAATTTATCGGACAGTAGTGATATTCTTTACTAATTTATGTTATGGGCGTTTTGATGTTAACCACAGACCGAGAAACACAAATAAACCATTTAATAAAAGCAATTCGAATCCAAACTGATAGCCTCCAAGCAATTCTTCAGAAAAAACATTTAATATATAACATAATAATGGCGATAGTATCGCAATGTAAGGAACCAGTCTATCTCTTACCTTCCGGTTTGTTAATATACCAAAGGTAAACAATCCCAACAATGGGCCATAAGTATATCCTGCTGCTTTAAATACTGATGTAACAACACTATCATCATTAATAAATTTAAAAACAATTATAACAAAAAATATTATTAATGAAAAGGCTATATGTACTTTTATTCGTGTGCTGTTTTGATTAGGCGTGTTTGTATTAATTTTTAAAAAATCAATACAAAATGCGGTTGTTAAGGCTGTTAGAGAAGAGTCGGCACTTGAATAAGCTGCCGAAATAATACCGAGCAGAAAAAAAACACCGGCCAAAACCCCAAAGTGCTTTATTGCCAAAAGGGGAAACAAATCATCGGTACGTTCAGGAATATTAATGCCCATTGTTGATGAATAATGGTATAATAATACTCCCAGGCTCAGGAATAAGATATTGGCCAAAACAAATGATGCACTAAACCAAAACAAATTCTTCTGTGCATCTTTTATATTTTTGCATGTGAGATTTTTTTGCATCATATTCTGATCCAGTCCTGTCATCACAATAGTAATACCAATACCTGCCAAAAACTGTTTAAAAAAGTTGGTTTTTGATTGCCATTCCCAATTAAATATATTACTGTACTCATGATTTGAAACAGTTGATACAATTTCTCCCAATTCCAGGTTTAAATGGTTTATTATTACCACTATAGTAATACCAACCGATAAAAGAATAAAAAAAGTCTGGAGCATATCGGTATAAACAACTGTTTTAATTCCTGCTTTAAAAGTATATAACCATATAAGCATTATTGATAAAAAAACTGTTACCCAAAACGGTATACCAATAGCATTAAAAAATGCAAGCTGAAGCACTCCGGCTACTAAAAATAATCTGAATGAAGCACCTATTGTTTGCGAAAGAATAAAGAAGAACGAACCTGTTTTATATGACCGAAACCCAAACCTTTGATCAAGATACTCATATATTGATACAAGGTTTAATTTATAATACAGTGGTAATAGCACCAGCGCAATAATCAAATATCCGACAAAATTACCCAGGATAAACTGAAAATAACTCCAACTGCTGTTCCCAACTTCACCAGGTACCGATATAAATGTTACTCCTGAAATTGTAGCGCCTATCATTCCAAATGCAACTATATACCAGGGGGATTTTCGGTTACCGGTAAAGAAAGTTTCACTGTTTGAGTGGCGTGAGGTTAAATATGAAACTAAAAAAAGAACTGTAAAAAAACAGATTATTACAATTAATACCAATGTATTGCTCATATTATTCGAATTCTTCAGATAAACCAATTCCCCGATATTTTAAATACCCAAACTGGGGCAAGTAAATTGTTTGCCGGTTTAATTTTTCAACTTTTTACAAACTATCCCATCTGATTCATGATTGGTAATACTAAGCGCAGTTACAATATAAATGTAGCGATCGGGATTAGTATTTCTTGATTTTTCAATTATCAATTTTGATTCTCCGGTAATTTGGAAAATATTTTCAGGCTTATTTAAGTCAGCCTCTTTACCTTTTCTAATTTTATAAACAACAAAATATTTATTATCTGCCCCACCATTCCAGGTTATTTCAACTTTTTTTCTTCTTTTTTCCACAAATGCATTAACCGGTTTTTGTGCTACAATTTCTTCAGTCCGGTCATTAACCGGAGGAAGTGCCTTATGTTTGTAATGCTCTGATAATAGTTTTTCCTTTAATTGTGTAACATTTTTTTTCATGCTTTTGGCACTGAAAAACATGCTCCCTTTTATATTTGGTATTTTGCGGTTTAATTCAATTTGCCTTATTATTTCATCGGCATTTTGCCATGAAGCAGTTTTAGACCCGGGATCAATTCTATACCAGGCCTGCCCTATATATAATTTACATCCATAACTGTTATTGCCCCACCAATCAGCCAATATTGCATAATCAGCAGCTTCCATACCAATGTGCCAATATAACTGGGGGGTAACATAATCTATCCACCCTTTCTTTTGCCATTTTAAAACATCGGCGTATAAATCATCATAATTTGTAACACCTGCTTTTGTTTTTGATCCGGTAGAATCTCTGGCAATATTTCTCCAAACACCAAAAGGCGAAATTCCAAACTCTACATATGGCTTTACTGATTTTATGGAATCACTTATCTGCTTAATTATTAAATCTACATTATCACGTCGCCAATCTTCTTTTCTATCTGCCGAAAATCCTCTTGGGAATTCAATAAATGCCTTATCATCACGAAAATCAACTCCGGCAATTTTATACGGATAAAAGTAATCATCCATGTGAATTGCATCAAAATCGTACCTTCTAACTAAATCAGCTACAACATGAGAAACATGGTCGCGGGTTTCTTTCAAACCCGGATTAAAATACCTTGTGTTGCCATATGTAACAAACAGGTTATTGTTAGTATTATATGGATGGCTTTCACATAAAACACTTTTTAAAGTATCAACATGTGCCCTGTAAGGGTTTAACCACAAATGAATATCTAATCCCCTTTTTCGGCATTCTTTTATTGCAAAATCCAAAGGGTCATAAATAGGATCAGGTGCAAGCCCCTGTTTCCCGGAAAGCCATTGTGACCAGGGTTCCAATTTTGACGGAAAAAAAGCATCAGTAGCTGGGCGAACTTGTAATACAATTGAGTTTAAATTATATTCTTTCGCCAAATCAAGCAACCCTTTAAGCTCTTGTTGCTGAATATCAGTCGAAAGACCACTTTTTGATGGCCAATCAATATTATTCACAGTGGCAATCCAAACTGCCCGCATTTCCCTTTTAGGGATTTCCTGTGCCTTTAAATCAACAATAATAATTAAACAAACTATAAAATAACCAATAAAAAATCGCATATTATTAAAATAAAAGGTTAATTATTACATGTAATACATATTACAAATATATATTTTTTTTTAACCTAATTTCACAACCAGAAAAAATTTATTTTCACAAATTAAAATATGCTAAAAAAACCTGTTTTTTTCACAACAATCATATAAGTTATTTACAAACCATTATTAAACCCGGATTAGTCATTAGAAAGGCAATGAACTAATGACTTAGCCGGGATTAACCCTACCGAATAGTCGGTACAGGCTGCTTTAGAAAAACTTAATTTGTAAGCATTTCTGATTACAAATTTTTAGTTTTTCTTTAGCGATTTGTCAAAATAGAAGGCATGTAATCAATAACTTAAGACTAATAATTTCTAATGACGGTCATTAGAAAACATGGCTAAAGACAAATTTGGGTTAAAAGGGATCTGAAAAAACAAAACTCAATAGGTTTTATTCTATTCTATTGACTACCAGATTCAATTATTCTGAAAGGTACCTTTCACAAAATCAGGCTTCCTTTGTAAATTATTGTAGATAAAACCTTTCCTAATGCAATAATAATAGAATGGATAAAAACGGAAGCTAATGGCTTCAATATTTATTCTTCCATTTTTGCCAGGCGGCCTCCATTAAAAGAAAAAATGCTTGTCCTTCGGTTGCTCTACCCGGGGAATTAAAATAAGGTGCCCCGCAAACCCCTTGAACATATCCAAATTTATCTACCTTTTTCCAGGCTGCATCCCTCATTTTCAAAGCAGTTTCTATTAAATCACTGTTTAACCACCCGTTATTAACTCCGGTAAAAATTGTATATGCAAGCATCTGGCTTAAATTGGTTTCTATAAATGTTTCGGGTCCATTTATGATATTGTGAAAAAGGTGATCTTCACGCATATATTCCAAACAACCTTCCAATACATCAATTACGTAGCCGGTTAATTCTTTTTTTTCATTTACCATTTCATCAGGCAAAGCATTAATTACCCTGCTCATACCGACAGCGGCCCATCCGTTGCCAACACCCCAAAACTTTTCGTTAATGAAAACTTGTTTTATAGTGTCCCATCTGTGTGAGTATAGTTTATTATTTTCATTAAAAAGGGCTTTTCGCATTCCTCTTACCTGTTTTATTGCTTCATTTGGGTAACCGGCAACAGCCAGAAATGGCGGGGCCATATAAATGGAATCAACCCAAATTTCGGGCGATGAAATTGTATGATGTAAAATCCCGTCGGAATCTTTCGGGGCCTTATTTAACGTGAGTTCGATTTAAGCAGCTTTTACAATAGCCATATTTTCAACA
>JBBIVA010000172.1:0-4704 GCA_037439945.1 Marinilabiliaceae bacterium | reverse complement strand
AGGCAGCAATTATTGTATATAAATATTTTCTCTTTTTCATAAGTAAATAATTTTTTGTTTTAGGTGGTATAGCTTGTCCGGCTATTACGTGAGAATTCGCCCCGAACATCCGGGACTTGTTTCATAATCTTTTACAATGTTAAATTAATTCCAAAAACATAGCTCCGTACCACTGGATAATTAATAGTCCAGTCACCGGTGCCCCTATGGTCGTCCCTTGCCTCAGGGTCCCAACCAATCCAGTTTGTGAAAGTATAAAGATTACGCCCACTTACATAGAATTGTAACCCTTCAACACCAATTTTTGATGTTGCCGGTTTTGGCAGATCATAACTTAAAGTAACATCTTTAATACGTGTATAACTTGCATCTTTGGGAAAGCCATATCCGTGGCGATTGGAATTATTGCCTAGGGACCTCCATTCAGTACTTTTGTTTGCGGGAGTCCAGAATCCAACTTCAGCAGGACCATTTCTACGCCCCATTTCGTCAGCGGCAGCGCCAATCTGAGCATTATTACGTAAAGCTCCCTGTACGGTATTGATAAATATACTCAAATTAAAACCCTTATAGGTAAAGGTATTAGTTAACCCTCCGGTCCATTTTGGGGATGTTTGCCCCAAAATACTTCTGTCGTTGGCATCAATTTTTCCATCAGGAGTACCATTAGGGCCACTTATATCAGCCAGTTTAATATTTCCGGCTATAGCAGTTGGATCCCAATTTGTATGTAACCCTGCAGCAATCTCCTCTTCTTGCCAAATACCTACTTTTTTAAAATCGTAAATAACTCCAACCGGATGGCCAATAAACCACCTGTTGCCCAAATCATCTTTTCCATCTCCATATAAACCGGTTATTTCATTTTTATTACTTGCGAATACTATTGTAGTAGCCCAGGTAAAATCTTTGCGAACTATATTTTTAGAATTTATGGTTAACTCAATCCCTTTGTTTTCTGTTTTACCAATATTGGAATAAACATCAGTATAACCAATAATTTGCGGAATGCTACGTATAAGAAGAATACCGGATGTTTTAGTTGAGTAATAGTCAATTGATCCGTTCACACGATTATTCCATAATCCAAAATCAAGGCCTGTATTAAAGCCCTTGGTTTCTTCCCAGGTTAAACCATCATTACCCATTCTGGTGGTTACCTTAAGTGTAGTAATCGATTTTCCACCCATACCAAGAATATTGGAATCCATTTTTGAGAGACTCTGGTAAACACCTATTGCCTCATTGCCTGATACCCCATATGATAACCTCAGTTTTAGATTATATATAACACTGTTTAATGACTCCATGAAATTCTCCTTACTCAGGTTCCAACCAACCGCTGCTGATGGAAAAGTTGCATATTTATTGTTTTTCCCAAACACAGATGATCCATCCCTTCTTGCAGTAACAGTAAGCAGGTATTTACTGTCAAAAGAATAATTTAAACGTCCCATTTGTGAAACTGATCTGTAAAGATCTGCATAAGAAGAAACCGTTTGAGTTGATGCTGCACCAAGTTTACCCCATCCTAGGTCATCATTAGGAAATACACTTCCGGTTGAAACTGCTTCCTGGTAATATTTGCTTTTAGCCGCATATAATCCAGTAATATCAATATGATGTTTACCAAAATCCTTATTGTATGAAATTATATTTTCAAGGGTATAGGTTTGTGATTCTCGGTTAAGAATTCTTCCCCAACCAGTCATATTATAAACCGATTTTCCCTCATATTCATTTGTACGGTAAGGAACATAGGTATAACCCGCATTAAATTTGTATTTAAGTCCAGCAAGTGATTTTAATATATCTCCGAATGATATTTCTGCGTATCCATTTATGGAAATATTGAATTGCCTGCGTTCAGGGTCAAGTGTTGTTGGTAATAGCGGATTTGCCCATAAGGTTTCTGAATACATGGGGTATTGAGTATAGGAACCATTATCTTCATATAACTTTGCATAGGGACTCATGGCTGCTGCATTTAACAAATTGGCCCTACCTCCATCCCTATTGTGCGATACAATTAATGAAGAGCTTCCAATTGTAAGATATTTAGTTGCATTCATGTCAATATTTGACCTGAATGAGAACCTCTTGTAATCATATCCTTTTACAACCCCTTTTTGGTCAAAATAATTTCCGGAAACAAAATATTTTACATATTCCGAACCACCTGAAATACTAACATTATGATCCTGAATAACACCAGTTTGAGTTACAGCATCAATCCAATCGATAGTTCTTCCATTTATATAATTATCATATTCATATTGGTATCTAACCGGTCCGCCATTATATAAACTTGAGTTTTGAATACGTGCATATTCAGCATATCTTTCCAAAACCTGTTGGGGTGAACCTGGCTCTAATATATGTGCAATTTGTTCAACACCTGAATAACCGTTATACCTGATAACCGGCTTACCTTTAATCCCTCGTTTAGTTGTTATAAGAATTACCCCGTTTGACCCATTTACCCCATAAATTGCAACTGCCGTTGGATCTTTTAATATTTCAATTGATTCAATGTCGTTAGGATTAATATCATTTGTTGAACCATCAGTTTTACTTAATGGAATTCCATCAACAACAATATATGGTTCTGTTCCGGATGATATTGAGTTCCTTCCCCTTACCAAAATAGAAGGGGCATCTCCTGGAATAGATGAAGCCTGGGAAATATTAACCCCGGCTGAAATGCCCTGTATTGCCTGTATAACATTACTAACTGGTAATTTAGACAACCGTTCCTTTGGGACCGAAGCAATTGATCCGGTAATATCGCTCTTTTTTTGGGTACCGTAACCAACAACAATAACTTCGTCTAATTGCTTTGTATCTTCTACCAAACCAATATTTACATAAGATTGCGTAGTAATTTGAATCCGCTGGGTTACATATCCCAGATATGAGATTAAAACAAAGGAATTTGCCGGAACATTTAGGGAATAATTACCATCAACATCGGTAATTGTACCAATGGTAGTATTTTCAACTACAATAGCCACACCAGGCAAAGGGGCGTTACTTGCAGCATCCGTAACCTGCCCGCTTATGGTTCTTTGTTGGGCCCAGGCATGAAAAGGAGTTAGCAACATGAACAAAAACATAATTAACAACAGTAAAACCCTCGAATAATTTTTTTTGGAATTTTTACCATAAGTCAATAAAATACTTCGATTTTTCATAGTGGATTAATTATTGATTAAAACTGGTTAGCTTTTTGATTTTTTTTTGATTTTAACAAATAATAATTTCTGAAACAGACTGACACTTTTTATTAAGGATTAACTTCTTCATCTTCAAATTTCATAAATTGGAGATTAAACAAGGTTGAACAATCATTCTAAAAGGGGTGAATTTTAATTCTCCAGGGATTATTGCTTTTAATAAATAAGGGATGGGGTTTTTTGACGAAAAATTCTCACGACTGAATGATTTTGCCCCCTTATATTAATTCTTCATTACGGTTATTTTTTCCCCTTTAACTATTAATTGAATTTGATATCCGCTTTGATACCTAAAATATATTCTTGATTTTCTTCAATTAACCAATCTTTTAAGGGAGTTAAGAAAATCAAACTGCCCCAATAGTGTAATGGGCAAACAAATTGATATTATGAGCGATATGGTTTTATTAGGAATTAGAGCGGATACTCACTTAATTGAATATTAAAACATGACTGGTGAATAGGTTCACCATTTTATGGTTTTATGTTTATAAAAAATGCGAACCGGATATATTTAATCCATATTCGCATTTATTGAAACTCAATAGAATTTTAAGTTTTTTAATACCTGACAGCCTTATCTTTGGGAAAGGATTCACCGTTCCATGCTTTTTTTGAAGTCCATGGCTCTGCGGGCGATATCCAGAAAGGGTGATTGGCTGGTAACCCTAAAGGCAGAAAAACCAGGGATGTGAGGTAAAGACTGCCGTTATTTGTATACCAATCTGCTAAGTGAGGTTGATGGCCTGCAAAACCAAGTTGCAGAAATCCCATTTCATTGAAATTCCCATCAATTGAATACATTCTTTTCATTACTGTTGTTATGGCTGCCCGTACCTGGCCGTTGGTGAGTTCAGCCGGCAATTCATATTTCCATGCCATTAGCGACAATGGTTGAAATACTCCAAGCCGGTAAGTAATTGACCTTCCAAAAACAGGAAATGTCCCTTCAGGTGAAATAAAACGCTCGAGAATAATTCCATAACGCTGCATCCGTTTTTTTGCAGTCTCATAAACTTCAGGCTTAATCATTTTCTTTTTTTGAACCAAAACTTCCAAAATTTCAACATACATTGGCTGAATTACAAAACTATTATAATAGTCGAATGCAAAATCCTCGCCATCGGCATACCACCCGTCACCTACATACCATTCATCAATTTTGCGTATTGCCGAATGAATTCTGTACGCATCATATTGTTCATCTATATAAAGGAGAAAAGTTTCAACCATAGCAGAAAACAGCAACCAGTTAGTATATGGCGGGTCGACCCTGCGAAGCTTTTTGAATTCTTCAATATATCTTAATTTGGTAAGGTCATCAAGTGGCTCCCATAATTGCTGCGGTGCCCGTAAAAAACTATTAGCAATATATGCAGCATCAACCAATGCCTGCCCCTCTTTATCCCACTGTAAATAATCGTTACTATTTGGATTCACCGCATGTGCATAACTTTTTAATGCCATA
>JBBIVA010000171.1:0-4885 GCA_037439945.1 Marinilabiliaceae bacterium | reverse complement strand
CTGCAAAGATAAACCTTTATTCTTATCCTTTCCAAATCTTTTTTTAATTCTTTTTTAATATTTTTTCTTCGAATTGCAAGACAGGGGGTTACAGGAAGTATTACTTAGCCTTAGTAAAATATTTTTACCAAATAGGGAAAACAATTGGACAAATTACCTGGTGAACTTGAAAAGATAGGGGTTATTGTTGATAATCTAATATTTACTTTTTGTTAAATAGTGCTTATAATTATTTAACATAGCAATATGGATTAAATTGATTGTAAAGTTTAGAATTAATGTCGTTTAGTTAAGCTCTTTAACCCCTAAATCCCCAAAAGGGGACTTTACAAGATGCCCTGGAAATTCCCCCTTCAGGGGGTTGGGGGGTAGAATGAGTAGCAATGAATTTTCTTAACTAAACGACATTGAGTTTAGAATTAAAAATTAGGTTTTTCAAATATTGTTTAAAATTTAGATACCGAGTGTTGGTACAATTTTAAAATAGTTAAGTTTAAATGTGTTATCTTTGCGCCCAATTGAAAAAACATGACACACAAAGCTGGTTTTATAAGTATTGTAGGAAATCCAAACGTAGGAAAATCAACTCTTTCAAATCTTTTAGTTGGAGAAAGGTTGTCTATTATAACATCAAAAGCACAGACTACAAGGCATAAAATATTAGGGATTATTAACGGCCCTGACTACCAGTTAGTATTTTCGGATACTCCTGGGGCCCTTGAACCAAAATACAAGTTACAGGAGTCAATGCTCAAATTCAGTAAATTAGCTTTAATTGATGCTGACATTATTCTGTTTATTACTGATACCATTGAAACTCCTGGGAAAAATGAAAATTTTATTAAGGAAGTTTTGGAGGCCAAAACACCAATAATATTAGCCATAAATAAGGTTGATTTATCGAACCAGGAAGATTTGGATAAACTTGTTCAGGTATGGAAAGAGCTACTTCCACAAGCCGAAATATTCCCAATTTCGGCCATTAAAAAATTCAACACCAACAACATAATGAACAGGATTATTGAATTAATCCCAGAATCGCCTCCTTATTTTGATAAAGATACACTAACCGATAAATCTGAAAGATTTTTTGTTTCAGAAATAATAAGGGAGAAAATTCTATTATATTATCAAAAAGAGATACCTTATTCGGTAGAAGTGGAGGTTGAAGAGTTTAAGGATAAACAAACAAGGGTTGACATAAGGGCTGTTATTCACGTTGCAAGAGAATCGCAAAAGGGTATTATAATTGGTCATCAGGGAAAGGCTTTAAAAAAACTTGGTACTGAGGCCCGAAAAGAAATTGAGGTATTCATTGATAAAAAAGTTTACCTGCAATTATATGTGAAGGTAAGCAAAGATTGGAGGGATAAGGATGCTTTTCTGAAAAACTTTGGATATGAATAAGGATTTAAAGAAATTTACTATTAACACAAATACGCATGGAATTAAAAAGTGATTCCATAAAAACGCTGTAAACCCTATAGAATAACGAATACAGCATTTTTCTATTTTTAAAATTTCTAATGAAACACATTAGAAAACTATGCATATAAATAATTTAAATTCAATTATTTAAATATTTAAGTTTCCCAAATGTATAATTTGGGATTAAATAATTAGAAAGGAAATTTGATGAAAAATGTTTAAGATTAATATTTTAACATCTTTATATTTAAATCTTTACATTTCCAGGTGGACCATTTTATGATTGACAAACCTCAATTTTTATATTTAACATTATAGTACAATTAAATAGCAGAAAAATTTCGAGCCACAATTATCAGATTATTCACTTTACAAAAAAATTCCTATCCAGAACAACTAAAAAAAATTAAAACAAATATGTTTTAAAAGGGGAAATTTGTTATAAATACTTAATCTTTTTGAAGTAAAAATCTCAATACGTGCACTTTAAACAAATCCACAAAAACCCATCTTTATCTAAAACTCCAATTTTTAATTACTTTTGCACGTTTTTTTGAATTAAACCAATTTTAAAATGGGAAATATTGTTGCCATAATAGGACGTCCTAATGTAGGAAAATCAACTTTGTTTAACCGGCTTACAAAAAGTCGGCAGGCCATTGTTGACGAAGAGAGTGGTGTAACGCGCGACAGGTTGTATGGTAAAGCATATTGGAATGGCGTTGAGTTTTCTGTAATTGATACAGGAGGTTATGCTATTAATTCAGAAGATATTTTTGAGGAGGATATACGTAAGCAAGTTTTAATCGCAATTGAAGAGGCTGATATTTTGCTTTTTGTTGTAGATGTTATAACCGGGATTACTGATTATGATGAATTAGTGGCAGGTATAATAAGAAAATCTAAAAAAAACTGTTTCCTGATTGTTAATAAAGTTGACACTTCAGACCGTGCTCCTGAGGCAAGTTATTTTTACTCATTGGGGATTAAAAATTTATTTACTATCTCTTCCATTAATGGTACAGGAACAGGAGAGCTCCTTGATGAACTGGTTAAATCCTTTCCAAAAAAAGATGCTGTTTTACAAGATGAAGAAATTATATTACCCAAATTTGCGATTGTTGGACGTCCCAACGCAGGCAAATCATCAATATTAAACGCATTTATGGGGGAAGAGCGGAATATTGTAACACCAATTCCAGGCACTACCCGCGATAGCATATATACGCATTACAATAAATTTGGCCATGACTTTTTATTAGTTGATACAGCCGGTATTCGGAAGAAAACAAAAGTTAGTGAAGATTTAGAGTTTTATTCGGTAATGAGGGCAATAAGAGCAATCGAGAATTCAGATGTTTGTATTCTTATGATTGATGCCACCAGGGGTTTCGAAGGACAGGATCAGAAAATATTTGGCTTAATTGAACGAAACAGAAAAGGAATTGTGGTTGTGGTTAACAAGTGGGATTTGGTTGAAAAGGATAATAATACTCTGAAGGCTTTTGAAAAAGACATCAAGCAAAAAACTGCCCCTTATGTTGATTATCCAATTATTTTTACTTCGGCCATATCAAAACAAAGAATTTTTAAAGTTTTGGAAGATGCCGTTCGGGTTTTCAAAAACAGGGACGTAAGAATTACAACATCCCAGCTAAATGAGCACCTTTTACCGATTGTAACTACAAATCCCCCTCCATCATTAAAAGGTAAGTATATAAAAATTAAATATGTTACACAATTACCCGGGAATCCGCCATCGTTCGCTTTCTTTTGTAATTTGCCTCAGTATGTTAAGGAACCCTATAAAAGATTTTTGGAAAATCAGATAAGGTCAAAATGGGACATGACCGGGGTTCCCATAAATATATTTATGAGAAAAAAATAGCAAACAGGTTAAATAGAAGTAGTTAAAAACTATTAATTGAAATAATTTGGTTCTGGATTTGTTTTACTTGTTACATGATTTTATTATTTTTATTCCGACTAAATAAAAACAATTGAAGTATGCGCATTCAAGCCCAAATGAAAATGGCCGATTTGGTTCACATTAATTTTGAGATACTTTCAGTATTACAAAGACTTAGGATACCATTTGGCTTTAAAGACAAGAGTATATTAGCAGTTTGCAATGAAAACAAGGTGGATGTGGATTTTTTTATGGCAATTACACAGTGGTTTTTAGATAGAGATGACCTTCCGCAGCAACAATTAATGAAATATCCTCCAAATTGGATTGTTGGTTATTTGAAACACACGCACAATTGTTATCTGAATTACCAAATACCCCGCCTGGAAAAGGAAATTGAGCAACTTACAACAATTTTAAATGCTCCTGACCAATCAGTTAAATTAATGATACATTTTTTTAAAGAATATATCAATGAGTTTTCTGAACATATCGAGGAAGAAGAGAAAATTGCTTTTCCTTATATTCTGGGTGTTGAAAAGGTAATAAACGGAATAATAAGCTATGATAATTTTATTGAGGAAAATGGTGATTATTCAATTGGTAAATATTTGGAAAACCATACAGATTTGGAGGAGAAAATATTTGACCTTCAAAACATTTTATTAAAATACATACCACCACAAACCGATAATTGCCATTTTACTAATCTATTGATTGAAATTTATCGTTTAGGTAAAGATTTAAAAGACCACACTTTATTGGAAGAAAATGTTCTGATTCCAAAAGTAAAGGAAATGGAGAGCAAGCTGGTCAAATTGGCAGGCAATAAATAACTTTTCTGGTATGACAAGAATTCTGATAGCTGAACCATCTTATCTCCTTAGAAAGGGGTTAGTTCAAATAATTGAACAACTCCCGGAAATAACTGAGATAGAAATTGTTGGTTCGCATTTGGGGCTTACCGAGGTTTTGCACCATTTTTCGCCGGATATTATAATTATGAACACATCCATTGCGGTGGTAGTGCCCATGGATGAAATAAAAAGTTTTCTGCCTGATCCTGCAAAAATTATTCATTTAATAAACACTCCCTTACCACCCGATTCATCAAGCCAACAAATATCAATTTATGATTCTAAATTGGTAATAATGGATAAGCTTGCCCAACATTTTAATCCTAAGGGACATGATAGTATTGATGAATTTTCGGAGGAGCTCACATCGAGGGAGAAACTTATTTTAAAACATATTGCATTGGGTAACACTAATAAGGAAATTGCTGCGAATTTATATATTAGTACTCATACGGTTATTTCGCACCGCAAAAATATTACCAGAAAATTAGATATAAAAAGTGTTTCAGGTTTAACAGTTTACGCTATTTTAAATGGTATAATAAAAATGAATGATATTTCATAAACAATTAAGGACAACAACCCATTGCTTTGAATATTAACGCCTTAAGGCAATGTGCGCTTAAAAATATTATTAAATTATATCGTATTAAAAATTCCTTTAAGAACAAATATCATTTATATTTGCCCA
>JBBIVA010000170.1:0-5052 GCA_037439945.1 Marinilabiliaceae bacterium | reverse complement strand
CATAACCCTATTAATAGTGGATTACTGTTTGTTCATTAATCTGCTTATATACTTTCCGAGTATATCAAATTCAATATTTACCACCGAACCAGGTACTATTTGATGAAAATTTGTGAACTCATAAGTGTAGGGAATAATAGCCACAGAGAATCTGTCGTCACGGCTATTTACCACAGTTAAACTAACCCCATTTACACAAACCGACCCCTTTTCAACCGTTATATAACCCTGGGAAGCTTTTTGGCTATCAATTTTATACTTAAAAGTGTAAAACCAACTTCCATCAGCCTCTTTTAAATCAATACATTCGGCTGTTTGGTCAACATGGCCCTGTACAATATGACCATCAAGCCTACCGTTCATTAACATTGAGCGTTCAAGATTAACCTTATCCCCAACTATTAATAACCCCAGGTTTGATTTATCAAGGGTTTCCTGTATGGCTGTAACGGTGTAATTTTCACCATCAACTTTTACAACTGTAAGGCAAACTCCATTATGAGCCAAACTTTGGTCAACCTTTAACTCTTTAGTAAATGAACACTTTAATGTTAAATGAAGATTTCCTTTTTCCTTATCAAGAGCCACTACTGTAGCTGCATCTTCAACAATACCTGAAAACATAAGTTTTACATTTAATAATTAGTACAAATTTTTTATCAGCAATAAATTTAACCCAAATTGCGCATGTGAAAATGCGTAATCGATAAAGTGCTTGTAGTCAATTTCAAAAATTTGGAATTGAAACAATCATTAAATCGGGATTATCCCAATTAAATCAGATAGTTTGGCACATACTTCGCCTCCTATTGATTAATTTTTGGTTTAACCGGGCTTTTCCGTGAATCAATTATTAATATAACCCCTTTTAATTCGTTAAATTTTTATACCCATTCTCTGTAATTTGTATGAATGTGCTAATTTAGTAACATTTTCTGACAGACATTAGGGATAAATTGAAAATTAAATGGGTCAGGTATTTATTAAAAATTCAAGAATATGACAACCATTAAAACCACCTATCTTGGCAACCTGCGTACTGAAAGTATTCATCTGCAATCGGGCACAACAATTATAACTGATGCGCCAACAGACAATCGTGGCAAAGGGGAATCCTTCTCCCCAACTGATTTACTTGCAACTTCGCTGGGTACCTGTATTTTAACAATTATGGGCATAAAAGCAATGGATAATAATATTGATATAACAGGTACGAAATTGGAAATAACCAAAATAATGGCCAGTGATCCGCGCAGGGTAAGTGAAGTTGTTATGGAGTTTTTTTTTCCTGAAAGAAATTATAGCCCGGCAGATAAAAGTTTAATTGAAAGTGTAACCAGGATTAGTCCCGTTCCACTAAGTGTCCATTCCAATCTAATTCAAACTGTCAGGTTAAACTGGTAAATTCATAAATAAAATGATTTTAGTTACAGGAGGAACAGGTCTGGTAGGTTCTCACTTACTTTATCACCTAACTCAAAAAGGTAAAACCGTAAAGGCCATTTATCGTCAAAACAGCAACCTGGGTGAGGTGAAAAGAATATTCAATTTTTATAACGGAGAGTCTGATAAACTATATAACCTGATTAATTGGGTTGAGGCAGACCTTTCAGACTATTTTGCCCTTGAATCAGCTCTTGATGGGGTGAAAGAAGTATATCATGTTGCCGCTATGGTATCTTTTAATCCAGGGGAATCGGATAAGATGCTTGAAACAAACACAGAAGGAACAGCCAATTTAATGAATGCATGCCTTGCCTGCAATATTGAAAAAGTTTGTTATGTTAGTTCAATTGCATCATTAGGCAAGCAAATTGACGGCGGTATTATTGATGAAATGGTTGAATGGCAGCCCGATGATTATCGGTCGGCCTACTCATACAGCAAATTCAGGGCAGAAATGGAAGTATGGAGGGCATCAAAAGAAGGTATAAGAACAGTTATTGTTAACCCTTCGGTAATAATTGGGCCGGTTAACTGGAAACGCAGCAGTGGTAAACTTTTTTATTCAGTAAAAAAAGGAATGCCGTTTTATACAGATGGGGCAACCGGGTTTGTTGATGTAAGGGACGTTGCCACCGCAATTGTACTTTTAATGGAGAGCGATGCCTCTAACGAGAGATTTATTCTAAACAGTGAGAACCTGAATTTTTATGAATTTTTTACAATGGTTGCCAGTTCAATGAACAAAAAACCCCCTTTCATTAAAGTATCAAGGCTAATTACCGAATTTGGATGGCGCCTTAACCTGTTTCTGTGTTTCCTTTCAGGCCGGGCCCCTGCTATTACACGCGATACAGCTCGGACCGCACATACGGTTTCTTCTTATTCGGCAAAAAAATTTACCGATCGTTTTAATTATAAATTTATACCCATTGGTAATTCTGTTGAAAATGCAGTAAATTGGTTCAAAACCATTGATAAATAACATAATAGACATCTACTTACTTAAGAATAAAAAAACATGCCCCTGAAAAAACCAAACCGAAAAAAGGGTAATAAAAACCAGAGTAAATCGAAAATTATTTTTATCTGGTTATTAAAAACAGGTGGGGTTTTAACCCTGTTGCTTTTTTTATTTCTTGGGTTGGTTTGGCTTGGCTTGTTTGGGAAAATTCCGGATGTGGATGAAATAAGGAAAATTAAACATCAAACAGCTTCGGTGGTTTACTCATCGGATGGGGTGATGATTGGTAAATATTACTACCAGAATCGTCTTACAATTGATAATAAAACCATATCGCGTAATGTTAAAAATGCCCTGGTGGCAACGGAGGACAGCAGGTTTTTCGACCATAAGGGTCTTGATTTTGTAAGCCTTGCCCGCGTGGTAGTTAAAACCGTTATTTTAGGGAACAGGAAACAGGGAGGTGGCAGTACCATAAGTCAACAGCTCGCAAAAAATCTTTACCCGCGCAAAAATTACGGAATCTTTACCTTACCGGTAAACAAATCAAGAGAAATATTTATATCAGCACGTATTGAAAAGGCATATTCAAAGGAAGAAATTCTTGGAATGTACCTTAATACAGTTCCCTTCGGGGAGAACATATTTGGGATTGAAGTTGCTGCAAACAGGTTTTTTGGGAAGTCATCGTCAAACCTTACACATCCTGAGGCGGCAACCCTTGTCGGCATGCTGGCCGCAAATACAGCTTATAATCCAAGAATTAACCCCAAATTATCGGAGCAAAGGCGTAATGTTGTTCTCGACAGGATGCAGTCCCAGGGTTTTATAACCCGGGGTGAAGCAGAAAAATTTAAAAAATCGCCCATAGCGTTAGCCTATTCAAGAATTGACCATAACCAGGGGCCGGCACCTTACTTTCTGGAACAGGTAAGGATAAAGGCTGAAGCTGTTTTAAAAGAGCAATATGGCAGTGGTTATAATATTTATTCGGATGGCCTGAAAATATACACCACGCTTGATGCAACACTGCAGTCGTATGCAGTAAAAGCCCTTCACGGGCACATGAGCTATCTTCAGAAAACTTTTGATGAACACTGGGGCAACCGCGAGCCATGGCACGATAATCAGGAAATTTATTTCAGTGCTTTAAGAAAATCATCAAGATATACCGACTTAAAGAAAAAGGGATATACCGAAAAACAGATTATTGATGAGTTAAAAAAACCTGTCAATATCAACATGTTTTCATATAATGGTGATAAAAGGGTTAAAATTTCACCGGCCGACTCTGTTAAAAAGACATTACGTCTTTTGCACGCCGGATTTCTGGCTTTGGACCCTGCCAACGGCCATGTATTGGTTTGGGAAGGAGGTATAGGTTTTCGCCATTTTAAATACGACCACGTAACTGCAAAGCGACAGGTAGGCTCAACGTTTAAACCAATACTATTCGCAACTGCGTTAAACGAAGGTTTTGACCCTTGTGAATATATTTCAAACGAGCGGCGGATATACACCAGGTACAATAACTGGTCGCCAACAAATGCCGATGGGGACCATAGTGGATACTATTCAATTAAAGGAGGCTTAATACATTCGGTAAACACTATTTCGGCCGAAGTAATAAATAAGACAGGAGTTGGCGATGTAATTTCAATGGCACACAAAATGGGTATTTCATCTTCGTTACCCCAGGTGCCTTCAATAGCGCTTGGTACGGCCGTTATAAGCTTAAAAGAAATGGTTACAGCATATTCATCATTTGCAAATTACGGTACTCCGGTTGAGCCTGTTTTTCTTTTGAAAATTGAAGATTCCAGGGGAAAATTACTTTATAAAGCTGAACCCGTTGAACCCCGTAATGCAGCCTTTAATGAAGAAACTGCAAGGATGATGGTACAAATTCTTCGCGAAGTGGTAGACAAGGGAACGGGGAAAGGGCTTCGTGAAAGATTTGGGCTTAAAGGCGATTATGGAGGCAAAACAGGTACCACTCAAAACAATGCAGACGGCTGGTTCATAGGGTTTACACCAAATATAGTTGCCGGAGCCTGGGTAGGTGGCGCAAATCCATCAATTCATTTCCGTTCAACATCCCTGGGGCAAGGTGCACATATGGCACTCCCCATTTTTGGGCGATTTATGCAACAAGCTGAAAACTCTTCAAAACACAGGCAAATAAAAAGTCAAATGTTTTACCCCCTGCCCGATGATTTAATTGCAATGCTTGATTGCCCTGATTTTACGGAAGAAATAATTTCGGAACCTAATTTTTTCCAGAGATTATTGCAAGGAAGCGAAAAAACACAGCATCCTAAACTTGAAAAAAGCGAAGAAAGCAAAAATGACCCTGATACTAAACACAGGAATTTGCTCGAGAAAATGAAAGAGATTTTTAAAAAGAAAAAGGATTAATGATATCAATAACAGCTACTTAACTATTGTGCTAGACATTAACTTTGGCCAGAAAAGTTTTTTAGATATAAAAAACCGGTTTTGCAATTTAGCTGTAAGTGACTGAATACAAATCCTTAAAATTAATATTGAACCCAAATTACGCATTTGAAAAAACCTAATTGATAAAGTACTTGTAATCAATTCCAAAGATTTGAAATTGAAACAATCACTAAATCGGGATTATC
>JBBIVA010000169.1:0-5144 GCA_037439945.1 Marinilabiliaceae bacterium | reverse complement strand
AGGGTTAATCCCGGCTAAGTCATTAGTTCAT
The DNA here is from genome assembly GCA_037439945.1 of Marinilabiliaceae bacterium. Taxonomy (GTDB): domain Bacteria; phylum Bacteroidota; class Bacteroidia; order Bacteroidales; family Marinilabiliaceae; genus CALEUX01. Next base: position 5,113 of record JBBIVA010000169.1, on the reverse strand, counting down.
TGCCTTTCTAATGACTAATCCGGGTTAAATAAATTATCACTACTATCCGATAAAAAGTTGTTTTGTCCCTAACGGAACAAAAGTTCAATTCTCAATTAAGTGTTTTACCGAACTTTAGTCCCTAACGGTACTGTGCCGTCAGGTACATAATATCGGTAAAGATGAATCGACCCCAATTTTCAGTGTCCTGTAGGGACATCGCAATTAGTTGGCATTATAGCATCTTATCGAAAAAATTATCGGACAGTAGTGGAAAAAAAAGTTTTATTATTTTGAAAACTTTGCCCGGTTTTTTAACCCTGGTTTAAACAATACTATTTTTTTTAATTTTGACTAAGCCTAATTACAAAATACCCAAATGGTTTAATAGTAATGCAATTAAGGGCCGTTGTAATTTAATTTGGTGAAAAGTAATATTTGTTTAAGGTTGCTCAATATCAGTTCCTTATATTACCACCGCTTGATTGTTGCAATAGTTTAGGAATTGCTTCGCCTGAATAATCTATTCTGCCCCCGGAACTTGCCGATGCCTCTATTTCTCCTGAAACGTAAGCATCGATATTCGCACCGGATGATGCATCAAGTTTGGCGTTAACAACCTTTAAATCCCTGATCCTAATTTCACTTCCGCTACTACTTTTGGCTTCCAGATTTAATGATGAACCCATTAACTTAATTTTTGCCCCCGATGAGGCGCGTAAAGTTAAATCACGGCACTCCACCTCAAATTTTGAATAGGAACCGGAAGAGTTTTGGACTTCCAGTTTATCAGCTTTAAAGGCATTTTGTCCAATAACCTCAGAGCCTGCAGAAGCTGTTATTGAATTTAACCATGAGAATGTAACATATACCTTTGGAGATGAGTCAAATCTGAGAAGTTTCTTAGTTGAAATGTAAATATTTAAAATTCCTTTTTCATTTTTTGTTATAAGATCACCTATAATTGAACCGTCAGCCTCAACAAAAACTTTTGTTTCATCACCTTGTGTAAGATAAAGTTTTATACCGGAACTTACTTTTATGCCGTTAAATGGTTCAACTTCCCTGGATTGTTTTTCAATACCCTGTGGATAAACGCAACTAATTATTATAAATACAAATAAAGCTAACAGCGATATAATTGAAATCTTTTTCATAATCTCTTATTTTCATTAAAAACTTAATTAACTTACTGTTATTAAGGCTTTGGGTTTAATTATAAAGCTGCAGCATTATTTATATTTAAGTAAAATTTAACTTCTTAATCTTTCGAGATTGTTCTCAATTTTTTGTTTTACAATTTCCGAAAGGTTTTCGTAACTGTTACTTCCTGGATAAACCGGCTGCAGAAACTCTATCTGAACCTTTTTCCAGGGCCGCGGGAAAAAACTACCTTTGGGCAAAGCATTAATGGCACCATCAATAGTAACAGGTACAATTGGTATATTAAGTTCACTACTTAGTATTGCAAATGTTTTCTTGAAATTTCCTAGTTGCCCGGTTATTGATCTGGTACCTTCAGGGAAAATAATAAGGTTTTTTTGGTTCTTTAATACCTGGGCAAGTTTCTGGATTGATTCCTTCAGATTTTTATTCAAATCAACAACAATAACATTATTCCTGTTGGCAAGATACTTTAAAAAAGGTAGTTTAACGTGCTGTGCCTTGGCATAGAAATATGTTTTACGAATTTGTTTTGTGCGCAAAAGAGCTGTTACAAAAAGACCATCGAAAAAACTTTGGTGATTTGGTGCAATAATACAGGGGCCAGCCGGTATATTTTCCATCCCTTTAAATTTATATCTGAAATAAATACTAAAAATGAATTTGGAAAAACGCATCATTATCCTGGTAGGCAACCATGAAACCGGTAATTTAAAATTAATACGTTCTTTAAGTACATCGGTCCAGTTAAACCTCGATTCTTCAATTCTTGTTTTCTTTTCAGCAACATATTCAGCCAATTTTTGAACACTACCGAATTTGGGCAGGTCACCAGCTTCAATATCCACGCCGAAAGTTTGCTGAATATAAACCTGTAGGCCAACTCTGTCAAGAGAGTCCAGTCCAAGGTCATGATCAAGGTGATGGTTTGGTTTAACCTTTTTGCCTTTTTCAACGTTAATGTAATCAACAATAATTTGGTATTCTTCAGAATTGGTAACCGGGCTGGAGTCTGTATCGGGTTTTTCTTCCTTTGCAAATCCGGTTAGTTTAAATCTTTGAAGTTTTCCCAATCGGGTCCTCGGTAAATCCTCCAAAGAAATATAAATACCCAGTATCCTTTTATATGACGAAACACTCTGGTTTAATGGTTCAATTACATCCCTTCTTATGGTTTCAGCTAAATCAGGTGTATTTACTGCGGTTATTTCCGGAACAATAACAACCTGCAACTGGTCATCGAGATAAAACACACCACAATCTTTTACCAGTGGCGAGGTTAATATTTTCTCTTCCAGTTCAATTGGATTAATGTTTTTACCATTTGATAATACAATAATCTCCTTCTTTCTTCCTGTTATAAATAAGAACCCTTGTTCATCCAAATGGCCAAGGTCACCGGTATAAAGCCACCCATCCTTAATTACTTCAGCTGTTTCTTCTGGGCGGTTATAATATCCTTTCATTACATTATCGCCCCTTGTAATAATTTCACCATCAACAATACGTAATTCGGTACCTGGCAGTGCCTGGCCGGGGGACCCAATCTTTACTTTTCCGGGGCGCGTAAAAGTAATCATAGGCGCAGCTTCTGTCATTCCAAATCCTTCAAGAACTTCGAACCCCAGGGCTTTAAAATCGTTGCCAACTGCAGGATCAAGAGCTGCACCGCCAGTAACGAGGAATTCAATTGACCCACCAAATTTTTGATGTACCTGTTTAAATATTTTTTGTGAAAATTTTGGTGAGTTTAATTTTTTGGCAAGGTTGAAAAGGAATTTTGCCACACCACTTTTATTAATTTTATCGACAATACCCTTTCGTATTGCAGCATAAAGTCTTGGAACACCTATTAAGATTGTAATTTTATTATTCTGAAGAGTTGACATAATATCTTCTGAAGTCATTGACGGACTTATTGCCGACATCCCTCCTACAAACATTGGCGCCACCATGGTTCCCAACAATGGAAAAATATGATGCAACGGCAGCAATACCATTACGCGACAATTGTAATGATAAATTGGGATTGACTCAGTAATAGGGTGTAAATTTGCCAACAAATTTTTATAAGTTAGCATAACCCCTTTAGGGCTTCCGGTGGTACCTGATGTATAAATTATTACAGCGATATCATCAGGTTTAATTTGCTTAAAGTCTTTATCGGAAACCAATTCCGGCTGAAAATGGTCGAACTCATCAATAACAATTATTTGTGTAAGTATCCCTGCCAAAGCAATTGCATTTTCCATGTCGTTTTTTTTGGCACTTGATACAAAAACCACCGATGGCAACGAATCTTTTAATATATATGCCACCTCCTGAACCGTTGCCATAAAATCTATGGGGATACAAACTCCTGATTTCATCCATATTGAATAAAATGAATAAAACCATCCCGGCCGGTTTTCTGAAAATATAACGGCATGTTGTCCATTTCCAAGTTCATAACTGTTCGAGATGTTTTCTATTTTACCAAACATGTTGCTATAATTTATCTGGTTGGTACCAAATGATATAGCAATTTTATTGCCATGGTTTTTAATCATATGAAACAAGTATTATTTAACGCAAAAATAACATTTAAAATAAATAAGCAACCAATTATGAATTTTATATTCATGATGGCAACGAAATATAAAACGTTTTGAAATTTTTTTTGTTTATTTTTATAAATATCTGAACTCTTTTTGGATAAGAGATAGCATATTTATAAATTACATGTTTCTTTAATGCATTAATTTAGAACCATTAGTTAGGGCCAATATGGTTTATATCAATTTTACACTTTGTCTTAAAAAATTTTAGGATGAAACGAGCATGACCCGCAAAGCACAGCTTGTCCCGACTTTTCGTGAAACACCAATGAAAATAGCAAAGATTTAATTCTTCCGTAATATCGGTACAAGCTTCCGACCTTAAATTAAAAATTATTTACGGATGAAAAAAATATATATTCTGTTAGCCGAGGGTTTTGAAGAAGTGGAAGCGGTTACACCCGCTGATGTTTTAAACAGGGTAGGTTTTGATACCATACTGGTTTCTACCACACATAATTTGCTTGTAACAGGAGCCCACAATATTCAAATTCAATGTAGTTGTTTTATTGAAGAAATTATTTTGACAGATGCCATAATGCTTATTTTGCCAGGGGGGTTGCCAGGTGTAATTAATTTAATGGCCAATGAAAAAGTTAAAAGGACAATTCTTGAGTTTTGTAACTCTGATAAATGGATTGCCGCGATTTGTGCTGCACCAATGATTGTTGGGGAGATGGGGTTGTTGAAAGGAAAAAGGGCGACTTGTTACCCGGGTTTTGAAAAGCACCTGTTAAATGCAGTAGTTGTTGATAAAGTGGCAGTAACCGATGGTAAGGTTATAACCGGTAAAGGTATAGGGGCAGCAATGGATTTTGCACTTGAAATAGTTGAAAATCTTACCAATAAGGAAGTTGTTAATGAATTAAAAAAGAAAATGTTGGTAATCTGAGATTTTTAATGGTAATTTGCGGCACAATTTAAAGGTTAAACTGTATTAAATAAAATGACCAAGGGATTAATAACGATTTTATTTCTGATTCTTTCAAATACCTTTATGACATTTGCCTGGTATGGCCATTTGAAATTTAATGAAATGAAATGGTCCCAAAATTTCGGACTTATTACCATTATTTTAATAAGCTGGGGAATTGCCTTATTTGAATATATTTTTCAGGTACCCGCTAACAGAATTGGTTTTAAGGGGTATGGCGGTCCTTTTAATTTGCTTGAACTTAAAGTTATACAAGAAGTAATTTCACTCTCTGTTTTTGTTGCAATTTCAATCGTGGTTTTTAAATCAGAATCGCTTAAATGGAACCATATTATTGGTCTGTTTTTTCTAATTCTTGCTGTTTTTTTTATTTTTAAAAAATAGTCTTTTTATTATTCTCAGTTTCATTTATCCTGTTTTTTCTCCTTAAAAAGAAAGT
>JBBIVA010000168.1:0-5188 GCA_037439945.1 Marinilabiliaceae bacterium | reverse complement strand
ACAAAATTATTACATCGAACTCACGTTAATTATTGTAACAATCTGGGTAACATATCAAATTCATCACAAAACTTTCACCGTATGGTATCTTAGTATAAAAAACAGGTCGTTTCCCTGAAACTTTCACTTTGCGAAAAACTTAACATAATTTAGCCACTTAACATTAAATTAACCTGCTCGAAACATAACCTTTACACAAACTTAACAATGGCCTAATGGGATCCAAAATTCCACATTATATTTTTGATGCGTTAATTCATTGCTCATAAATGGTTAAAATTAAAATATAAAATTTTGAAAATGAAAATTGTAAAAGCATTATCTTTTTTAGCTATAACTTTTTTGATATCCTGTACAGGAAACAAAAGCAATAATAAACTTTCAGGTATTATTAAAATTGATGGGTCAAGTACAGTTTATCCCATTACTGAAGCCATTGCTGAAGAATTCAGAGCTCTTGAGCCTGATGTAAAAGTAACAGTTGGTGTATCAGGAACAGGAGGTGGTTTTAAGAAATTTGGACGTGGGGAAATTGACATTGCCAATGTGTCGCGCCCAATTAGAAGTAGCGAGAAATCAATGTGTGAAGAGAACAATATTCAATACCTGCAATTAGCAATTGCCATGGATGGAATAGCAGTGGTAATAAACCCGCAAAACGATTGGATAACAGACATTACAGTTGATGAACTTCGAAAAATATGGGAGCCAGCGGCAGAAGGGAAAATTAATAAATGGAGTGATATTAGGGCTGGATGGCCTGATAAAAAAATTAACCTATATGGACCCGATCCTGCATCAGGTACCTATGATTTCTTTACCGAAGTAATAGTTGGTGAAACAGGTAAAAGCAGAGGTGATTACACCAACAGCTCTGATGACAATGTTCTGGTGCAGGGAATTTCAACTGATAAGTTTGGACTGGCCTTTTTCGGATTGGCCTATTACGAAGAAAATATGGATAAATTAAAGGTAATTGGGGTTAACGGGGGTAATGGTGTTGTTATACCAACATACGAATCTGTATCAAGTAACAACTATATGCCTCTTTCCCGCCAGGTGTTTATTTATGTAACACAGGATGCGGCCAAACGTCAGGAAGTTAAAAAATTCGTGGAGTTTTATTTGGATAACGCCGGAAAAATTTCCAAAGACGTTGGCTATGTATCTTTACCTGCCGTAAAATACCAGGCTGAAAAAGAAAAATTTATTGAATTTTCTAAATAAATCATTCAAAAGCGGTTCCCTTAAGGGGACCCGCTAACAAAATTGTTATATGGGCAAACGTTTATCGGAGAAAGTTATAGAAACAGGGCTTAAAGCATGTGCGGCGGTAAGTTTACTAACAACTATAGGGATTTTATGGGTATTAATATCAGAATCGGTTGGATTTTTTTCGCATGTTTCAATAATTGAGTTTATTACCGGTACCAAATGGACACCATTATATGAGAGTAAACAGTTTGGTATATTGCCTCTACTTACCGGTACATTATTAACTACATTTATAGCAATTGGTTTTGCCCTTCCCATTGGTATTACAATTGCTGTTTATTTATCAGAGTATGCCAATTCAACATTCAGGAGAAAGATAAAACCATTGCTTGAAATTCTGGCAGCGGTCCCTACAGTAGTTTACGGCTATTTTGCACTAATGACCGTAACCCCTGCCCTAAAAGAATTAATACCTGAACTACAAGGATTTAATTCATTATCGGCAGGTATTGTAATGGGTATTATGATTATACCATTAATTTCTTCATTAAGTGAAGACGCCATGCAGGCTGTACCTAAGTCATTGCGTGAAGCATCATTTGGAATGGGAGCCACACGTTTTCAAACTTCATTTAAAGTAGTTGTACCTGCAGCTTTTTCAGGAATTACTGTTTCAGTTATTCTGGCAATTTCACGGGCAATGGGAGAAACAATGATAGTTGCTATTGCAGCCGGTCAACAACCCACTTTAACATTTGATCCAACTGTTGCAATTGAAACCATAACAACCTATATAGTGCAGGTTAGTTTAGGTGATGTTCCGCATGGTTCAATTGAGTACCAAACTATATTCGCAGCAGGTATTACATTATTTTTAATGACATTTACCTTAAACTCTGTTAGTTACTGGTTAAAAAAACGTTTTAGGGAGACTTACGAATAATTTTTAAAATGGAGAAAGCAAATAAGATAGTTTTAACCGGAAAAAAATCCAGTTCACGTTATATCAACCGGATTTATGACAAGGCTTTTCAGGGTTTAGGCGTTATATCAACATTTTTGGGACTACTTGTATTGGCATATTTTATAATTGATATAGCCTACGATGGATTAAACCGAATTGACTGGGAGTTTTTGACAAGTCTTCCTTCAAGGTTTGCAAATAAGGCAGGTATTTTATCAGCATGGACAGGTTCAACATGGATACTTGGGTTAACAACACTTATTGCTATCCCCATAGGTATTTGTGCCGGTATTTATTTTGAAGAATATGCTAAACCAAATAAAATTAACCGCCTGCTTGAAGTAAACATTGCCAATCTTGCAGGGGTACCATCAATTATTTATGGTCTTTTGGGGCTCGAAATTTTTAATCGGGTTTTCAATCTGGGGGCCAGTTTATTGGCAGGCGCTCTTACTTTAGCCCTGCTTATATTGCCAATTATAATTGTTTCAACCCGTGAGGCTATTAAGGCGGTTCCACAAACACTTCGGGAGGCTTCATATGCACTTGGTGCAACAAAATGGCAGACTATTAGTTTTCAGGTATTTCCGGCCTCATTGGGCGGGGTTTTAACCGGAACAATACTTGCCCTGTCGCGGGCAATTGGAGAAACAGCTCCATTAATTGTAATCGGGGCGCTTGCTTATGTGCCATTTGTGCCAAGTGGGCCAATGGATGAGTTTACAGTTTTGCCCATGCAAATTTTTAACTGGACATCAAGGCCACAAGCCGATTTTTTAATAAATGCAGCCGCCGCAATAATTGTTTTGTTAATTATAACATTTGTTATGAATGGAATAGCAATATTTTTCAGAAACAGATGGCAAAAGAAAATGATATGATAACAAATAATTTTGTTTTTACCACCGGTAAGGAAAAAAACTTTTCAAACTTTAGCGTACAAACCATGAAAAATGTTGATGTGCAAGAGATAGACCCAAATCTGACGATAATTAAAAATATTGAAAATCCAAAACTTGTAAGCAGTAACCTTAATGTTTTTTATGGTACCAACCATGTTTTGAAAAACGTTTCAATGAAAATTGAAAGCCATTCAATTACTGCTCTTATAGGGCCTTCGGGATGTGGTAAATCAACCTTTCTTAGAATGTTTAACCGTATGAACGATTTCATTTTATCCTTTAGTATGAATGGTTCAATTAAAATAGATGGTATAAACATTTACGGCAAACAAATAGAAACTGAGGAACTTAGAAAAAGGATTGGAATGGTTTTTCAAAAACCAAACCCGTTTCCTAAATCAATATACGAAAATGTGGTATTTGGATTGAAAATTCAAAGGATTAAAAAGAAATCAATACTTGATGATGTAGTTGAAAACTCGCTTAAACAGGCTGCTTTATGGGATGAAGTGAAAGATGATTTGAAAAAAAGTGCCCTGGCCCTTTCAGGAGGCCAGCAACAGCGTTTGTGTATTGCAAGAGCACTTGCTGTTGAACCAGATGTTATCTTAATGGATGAACCAACATCGGCATTAGATCCAATCGCATCTTCTAAAATTGAAGAATTAATGACCGAATTAAAGAAAAAGTATACCATAATTATTGTTACCCACAATATGCAACAGGCAAGCAGGGTCAGCGACCACACTGCCTTCTTCTATTTGGGTGATTTAATTGAATATACCGATACCAAATCGTTATTTACAAACCCAAAGAATTTACGAACTCAAAACTATATTACAGGTCGTTTTGGTTGATATTAAACAACTTACTTAACATGTTTTATTAATTTAATTTTAATATTTTGTCAATTGAAACAATTAGAATTTGAACTTAAAAACCTACGCCAATCATTACTTGAAATGAATATGATTGTTGAAAGCCAGGTTGATAAGGCATGTAAAGCATTTGCAAATGGCGATCGTGACCTCGCAATGGAAGTGATTACAAACGAGCGCAGGGTAAATGCATATGAATTGAAAATCAATACAGATTGTGAAAATATATTGGCCCTCTTTCAACCTGTTGCAATTGATTTGAGATTTGTTATGGCAGGTTACAATATATCTGCAACTTTAGAGAGGATTGCCGACAATGCCGATGGCATAGCCCGCTACGTACTAGAAATGACAGAACCATTCTGCGATGACGTGCTCACCCGCATGCGATTTACCGAAATGGTTGAAACGGTTACCGGAATGTTAAACGATGCATTGGATGCATTCGAGGAAGAACTGCCGGGTAAAGCCTATGGGATCCATAACAGGGATTTGGTGCTTAATGAGATTAATATTGCAGCATCTGGTGTTATGGTTGAAATGATAAAAAAATATCCCGATGATGTTAAACAGTTGCTGTTTATGTTTTCCACAATTAAAAAAATTGAACGTATTGGAGATTTAATAAAAAACATAGCCGAGGAACTTGTTTTTTATATCGAAGCAAAAGTTATTAAGCATATGTACACAAAGAAATCACCAGAAAAATAATAACAGTAAAAACATTTTAATTTTAAAACTGATAAAATAGTGTTTTGTTAAATTATTTCAGGTCCCTGACTTATCCAATTCATAAATATTTTGATTGCAATCAGATTCAAAAATCCCCTATCTTTATATCATATTTCATTTTTTTAATATTAGTCTAAATTTGAAATTATTTCCTTACTGGGTTGGGTTCGAATGAAAAACTATATAGATTTTCTTATTGTTAAAGAGTTAAAACTAATAATAGAGTATTACGCCGGAGATATTTACCTGGAAGACTTTATTAGAACTCATGATAAAAAAGGCAATCATTCTGATTTTAATGCAAATTTTAATCTTATGGTTGATTTTCGCGATTCAACCATTCATTTAACTCAACCTGAAATTATACAACTTGTTGATTACCATAAAAACAGCAAAATACTTTATGGCGAGCGTAAGGCAGCTCATATAACAAAAACACCCAGGCAGGTTGTTGCAGGTATGAACTTTGATATTCATAACAAAAAACTTCCCATTAG
>JBBIVA010000167.1:0-5301 GCA_037439945.1 Marinilabiliaceae bacterium | reverse complement strand
TAAACATAGATGTTGTTGAAAATATGGCTATTGTAAAAGCTGCTTAAATCGAACTTACGTTATATTAAAAACTTATTCGGTATGAAATCTGTTACATCGCTTTTATTATTATTTGCAACGATTCAGTTATTTGGTCAATCAGAAAATCCCGATTATGATTCCGGACTTGCTAAAAAACTTGGTGCCGATGATTATGGTATGAAAATGTACGTTTTGGTAATTTTAAAAACAGGCAGCAATAACACAACCGATAATGACAAACTACAAAAACTTTTTGCAGGTCATATGGAAAATATAAAGGATATGGCTGATCTTGGTAAACTTGTAGTTGCAGGCCCACTTGGGAAAAATGAACAGAACTACCGCGGAATTTTTATTCTCAATGTCCCTTCATTTGAAGATGCAAAAAAACTTTTAGAGATGGACCCTGCAGTGAAAGAAAACATATTTGACGTTGAAATGTTTAAATGGTATGGCTCAGCTGCTTTATCGGAGTATTTGCCTGTTCACAAAAAAATAACCAAAACTGAACCATAAATTTCATAATTTATAAATTTAAATGGCAGGAAAATAGTTCCGAATATTCAGGAACAGGCTTGTCTGCTTTAATGTGAAAAATTAATTCCTAATATTTCGGGAATGATTGTATAAAAACGATACGGATAAAATTAAAAACGACGTAGCAAAGTTTCATCATGCAAGTTCCATTCAGATATAACCCAATAATTATATAACGATGAGAAATCTTAAAATTGAAATTAAATGGGCATTATTTTTTTTTACCGCCTCAATTTTGTGGATGGTTTTGGAAAGATTGGCTGGTTTGCACTCAACCCATATTGATAAGCACCCTGTTTATACCAACTTATTTGCCATAATTGCAATTGCCATATATGTATTTGCTTTACTCTCGATAAACGTGAAAATTATTATTCCGGGATTATGAGCTATAAACAGGGATTTATATCAGGAATTTTTATTACAGTTTTTGTTACGTTATTGACCCCGCTTATGCAGTATATAACGGCAATATACATTACACCACATTATTTTGCCAATGTTATTGATTATTCGGTTAATGAAGGAAAAATGACACCGGGTGAAGCTGAAAATTATTTTAACCTTAAAAGCTATATACTTCAATCGCTTGCTTTTGCTCCGGTTGTTGGACTTATAACAACAGCCATTGTTGCCATATTTATTAAAAGAAAAGCAAAATAACAAGGTACTACATAACCAATAAAATCAAAATAGTTGGCCCTGACTTACCAATAAAACTAAATCAGGCCTTAGTTTGGTTGTGTGCTTCACTTATAAAAGCCCTGATATTTTCAGTAGATACATTTGGTGGCATTCCTCCCCCACAGGAAAGTATTAAACGTGTATGGTCGGGAGTATTTTCAAGTAACTCCTTAACACACTTTTTCACTTCATTAACCGAGCCGGCAGCCATAACATCGCGAGGTGGAATATTACCCAGAATAGTCATTTTCCCGTTGGTACGGGCTATCAATTCACTTACCGTCAAATCAGTACCCGGATTGTAAAGGTTAATACCAATTTCAGGATAATACTTTACAGACATGGCACAATCGGCATCGTTATGGAAAAGTTTTACTGACACACTAGCATCATATAACTCCTTAAGATATGGATAACCAAATTCCAAAAACTCATCCTCCCCTATGAAACCAACAATATCATCAAGCATCATAATACCATCAATTGTTGGAATTGCATCCATTTGTGTTTTGTGCCATGTTTTTAAAAAATCAGTTATTATTCGCAAAAGTTTATGTACTGCATCAGGCTCCATCATCATCATTGTAAGCAATTCGGTTGTTCCCATTAAAAAGGAAGCAATATTAAGTGGCCCGCGTGAAACTGAGAAACGTATCTTATGCCCTGCATTTTCTATAACAGGCCTTGATTTAATAAGCCTGTTTAACATAAATGGTAAAAGACCATCAGTTTCAGGATTTGGTATTTTTAATTTCTCAATATCATCTGATGAGGAGATTATTTTTTCGGCAAAGGGAAATTCATTTCTCCAAAAAACCGTTTTTGCGCCAAAAGCTGACGGCTCGGTACACATTCCATATTCGCTCCAAAAGCCGGGTAAAAAAGTTACTTCCGGAAATGCTTCAATGGCTGCAAAATTTGCTTTAAGCCAAATTTCATCATTTGTAAAATAATCAAGAATAGTTACACCGTACCAATTTGGCAACCAGGGACAATCAATTATAAACCCGATAGGTACAGGCTGCTTTTTCTCACCATTAACTATGGCTATTAATTCATTCCATTGTTTATCAGTCATGCAGAATTATTAAAAATATTTATGCTTTTTGTTAAAAAAGCTAAAGTTAATTATTTATACTATTAACCAATTACAAATTTAAATGCAAAAAAATGTAATTTATTCATTAATAAAAATTTCAATTACCTGTACTTATTGTTTCTTTTTAAGAAATTAACTAAACTTGTTAAAATCATTTTTATCTTACTGATATGAATTCTATTTCGGCCAAAATTGCTCATGGGTTAACTTTAGTTTCTGATGGGGCATGGGGCACTTTCCTTCAACAAAAAGGCCTTTCACCGGGTGAATGCCCCGAGTATTGGAATATTACACGACCGGGTGATGTTTTCGAAATTGCAAAAAGCTATATTGACGCTGGTTCCAACATGATTGAAACAAATAGTTTTGGGGCAAACAGCTTTAAACTTGCAGCCTATAATCTTCAATCAAAAGTGTACGAGATAAATAAAGCTGCCGCCGAAATTTCACGGAAAGCTGCCGGAGAAAATCATCATGTTTTAGGCTCCATTGGGCCCACTGGTAAAATGATTGTTATGGGCGACATAACTTATGGGGAGTTTTATAATGCGTTTAAGGATCAGGCGATAGCACTGGCCGCCGGTGGTGCCGATGCTTTGGTTATTGAAACTATGTCAGACCTGGATGAAGCAAAAGCTGCAATTCAGGCATGTAAGGAGAATACCTCATGTGAGGTTATATGTACAATGACATTTGAAAAATCAGGAGAGGACATATTTCACACAATGATGGGTGTTACCCCAACGCAAATGGTTGAAGAATTGGTAACAGCAGGAGCTGATATAATAGGTGCCAATTGCGGCAACGGAATTAAAAACATGGTTAGCATTGTTAATGAGATACGATATGTGAATAAAACTATTCCAATATTAATTCATGCCAATGCAGGATCGCCAATTTATAAGGACGGTAAAACAATTTTTCCGGAATCGCCCGACCAAATGGCCGACCATGTTAGTATATTAATTAAAGCAGGGGCAAATATAATTGGTGGTTGCTGCGGTTCAACACCCGATCATATAAGAAAAATGGCAGCCTGTATCCGAAAGTAAGAACCAAAGGATATCGACCCTTTGCACATTAAAATTTGCAGTTCAATTTTGCCAAAATATACTTTTGATGGATAATAAAGAAATATTGACCCGACTACTTGAATGCGTTGAACTTGGAAAAGTAAACAAGGATGCACCATATCCCCCCCATATGAAGGGAATGGATGGTGCTGATGAATATACTATTTTGGCCCTAAAGTCGGGAATTGAACCCTCTGAGATATTAAACGGTGCTTTAATAAAAGCTATGGAAAAGGTTGGTCAGAAATTTTCAGAAAAGAAAATATTTGTCCCCCAAATGTTAATTTCTGCTAAAGCAATGAACACATCCATGTTACATCTAAAACCATTTTTTCAATCCGGACAGGTAAAACGCAAAGGAAAATTTATAATCGGAACAGTTGCCGGGGATTTACATGACATAGGCAAAAACCTTGTTGCCATGATCGTTGAAGGTGCCGGATGGGAAGTTATCGATTTAGGTGTAGATGTTAGTTCACAAAAATTCATAAATTCAATTAAAGAAAACGGCAACCCTGTTGTTGGTTTATCGGCTCTACTGACAACAACAATGGGTAGTATGAAATCAATTGTACAAGACATTAAAAACCAGTATCCTCATCTGAAGCTAATAGTTGGGGGTGCCCCCGTAACTGACGATTTTAAAACTGAAATAGGTGCCGATGGCTATGCAAATGACCCGCAGGGTGCTGTGGCATATCTTAATGCACTTTAACTTTTTTGGAGGAAAATAAATATCACAGATTATAATATTTCAGAAAACTTTTTGATTGATCCTCAAACAATTAAAATAAACCGGAGGAGTATAATTAAAACTATTGGTTTGGATAACAGCCATGATATTGTATTTTTTGAACAACTTACGGACTACCTGATTGAAAAATGCCTGGAAAAAAGTTCACCACAAGCTTGTTACAGAGTAATAGATGACCCAGTTTTTATTGCCGGTGATTGGACCCTGGAATTGAAAAATAAAATATTCAATTTAAACAAAATGGTTTACGCAGCCATAAAAAAAAGCACAATGGTTGCCATGTTCGCCGGCACCTGTGGGCCAGGAATAGAGGAATACTCAAAAAATCTTATGCGTAATGGTGATTACCCTGAAGGTTTTATAGTTGATTTAATTGGCTCCGAAATAGCTGAATCAATAGCAGAAATTATCCATGGTAAACTGGAAATAACAATGTTGGAATCAGGACTTAAAGTAACAAACAGATATAGTCCGGGGTATTGTAACTGGAATGTTATTGAACAGGAAATATTGTTTTCCTTATTAGGGAGAAAGCCCTGTAATATTACACTTACCAATACATCATTAATGTTGCCTTTAAAATCGGTTAGTGGAATAATTGGAGTTGGTGCCGATGTAAAAAAGCAAGACTATGATTGTTGGGTTTGTGAAGATGATAATTGTTTATACCGCGATAAAAAGAGATAAATAAATAATCATTCAATTACAATTGGGTATTAATAAACCAAATTTGTCATTAGCCGGTTTATGTAATGACCGTCATTAGAAGCTTGTAGTCTTAGGTTGTTGATTATGTGCCTTTTATCTTGACAAACATCGAAAGAAAAACTAAATATTTGAATCAGAAATGCTTACAAATTAAGGTTTTCTAAAGCAGCCTGTACCAACCAATCGGTAGGGGTAAACCCTGCTAAGCCATTAATTCATTGCATTACTTATTGACTAAACCGGGGTTAAAATTTTTTGCCCTTCATGAAAGTAATCTCAATTTAGCATTAAAAAGAGCATGTAAAAAAATACTTTCAGCATTACTAAACAATTTGTCACGATTTTTCGGAAAAAACGATAGTCATAAAAATTCACTACTATCCGATAAAAAGTTGTTTTGTCCCTAACGGGACAAAAGTTCAATT
>JBBIVA010000166.1:0-5535 GCA_037439945.1 Marinilabiliaceae bacterium | reverse complement strand
TTAATCCCGGCTAAGTCATTAGTTCATTGCCTTTCTAATGACTAATCCGGGTTAATTATTAAATTCTGTAATTATTGTGAATTCATTGAAATTAGGAATTCTTCGTTTGAAGTTGTCTTAACCATGCGGTCTTTAATGAATTCCATAGCTTCTACAGGGGTCATATCTGAAAGATAGTTCCTTAAAATCCAAATCCTGTTCATGAACTCTTTGTCTAGCAACAGGTCTTCCCGGCGTGTACTTGATGCATTAATATCAACAGCAGGAAATACTCTCTTATTGGCCAAACGACGGTCAAGTTGAAGTTCCATATTACCAGTTCCCTTGAATTCTTCAAAAATTACATCATCCATCTTGGAACCTGTATCGGTTAATGCTGTAGATAGAATTGTCAGCGAACCTCCACCTTCAATGTTCCTGGCTGCACCAAAGAAACGTTTTGGTTTATGTAAAGCATTGGCATCAACACCCCCCGATAAAACTTTACCCGACGCTGGTGATACAGTATTGTATGCCCTTGCCAACCTGGTAATTGAGTCAAGCAGTATAACAACATCATGGCCGCATTCAACCATTCTTTTCGCCTTTTCGAGTACTATATTGGCAACCTTTACATGCCGCTCGGCCGGTTCGTCAAAAGTTGATGATATTACTTCTGCATTAACACTCCGTGCCATATCAGTTACTTCTTCAGGGCGCTCATCTATAAGCAGAATCATCATATATACTTCGGGGTGGTTATATGCTATAGCGTTGGCAATATCTTTTAACAATACGGTTTTTCCTGTTTTTGGCTGCGCTACAATTAAACCCCTTTGTCCCTTACCTATTGGTGAAAACATATCAACTACACGGGTTGAAAGATTTGATTTAGGCCCTGCAGTTAAATTAAATTTTTCATCAGGAAAAATTGGCGTTAGGTGGTCAAAAGGAACCCTGTCACGTACAAAATCAGGGGTACGGCCGTTAATTGACTCAACTTTTATAAGTGGAAAATACTTTTCACCTTCCTTTGGCGGGCGAATAGTCCCTAAAACAAAATCACCTGTTTTTAGACCAAAAAGTTTTATTTGTGATTGGGATACATAAATATCATCAGGGGAGTTGAGATAGTTATAATCAGAAGATCTTAGAAATCCATAACCATCTGGCATAATTTCCAAAACACCTGAGGCATTAATTATTCCTTCAAATTCAAATGCTTTATCTTCTTTTCTTTCGTTTCGGTCAAGGTGTTTATCCCCTCTTTGCTGACGATCATTAAATCTTTTGGAGCCATGGCCATCTTGTTTACCGTACCTTTCGTTTCGATCACCTGGTTCGTTGCGGTTCCATTTTCTGTTTTCTTCAAATTTACGGTTTACAGGCCTGTTGTGTTCTGTAGTGTCCTGCGTTGTCACAGAAATCCCTTCATCACCAGTTTTTTCACTTATTTGAATATGTTGGGACTGTCTCTGATTTAAGTGCTCCCTTGTTGGCTTATCATTTGGAGCTTCTTTTGCAGGTTCATTGACCGGTGGTGCAGGTTTTTCAGTTGGAATTTGCTCTTCAGTTTTCGCCACTTTTGGTTCGTTAGGTTTTGAAGCTTCAATAGTGGTTTTGGTGGGTTTTTCGGCAACTGTATTTTCCCCTTTGGTTGACCGCCCTCTTTTACCAATCCTTGCCCCCTGCTCTTTTTCAGGAGCACCTGCGTCCCGCTTTTTACGTTCCGAAGCCTTAATAGCCTGGGCATCTAAAATTGCATAAATCAAATCCTGCTTTTTAATGGATTCAAACTTTTTAATGTCCAACTCCTTTGCTATGTTGCGCAAATCAATCAGGAGTTTTTTATTTAACTCTAAAATATCATACATAATATTAAAAAAAACTTAATGGAATAATCAATTTTATTTGATAAGAGGTTTATATGTAGCAGACTCAGTTAACAAAAGCAAGGGAATTATCAGATACAAGGTTTAGTAATTTGTAACAAAATATAAAATCAGAATTTTGGGAATTATCAATTATAATCCATCACAATAGTAATTTTTATTTTGATTTATTTGAAAAACTCAGGATTGCGGTTATTTAATAATTGGTTGTAAATAGTACAAAAGTTTCAAAACAAATTAAAACGTCATGTCATACAGTTTAATCAGGGATTTTAATAAAACAAATTTTAAAGGGGCCAAAATATTCAGTAACCAGGTTAAGGTAGATTATCTATTCGATTCAGTAATATTTTTCGTAAATGGCGAACCCAATTTTAATTGCTTTGTTTGGTAAATCGAAGTGTTGCAACAGGGAATTGCCACAAGCAAAAAGGAACAATCCAAAACGGCTGTAATATGGTGAAGAAACCCGAACGAACATCAGTGCAAACTTAAACATTACATTCTTTATCAGCAAAATTTTTATAAAAAAATTTATCCCTGATTTTTAAAAACTTAACTGTTTATGTTTTTTTAATAGGAAAAAGTTGGCAATTTTTAACCATGTCCGCCGTTTTTTTGTTAATATTACAAAACCTAAAAACCTAACTCAGACCATTACCAGCAATATGAGACAACTTAAGATAACCAAACAGGTTACCAACAGAGAGGCACCTTCATTAGATAAATATCTGCATGAAATCGGAAGGGTTCAATTGATCAGCGCTGAGGATGAAGTTTCCCTGGCCAGAAGAATAAGGCAGGGTGATGAATCTGCCCTTGAACGGTTGATAAACTCTAATCTGCGTTTTGTGGTTTCCGTTGCTAAGCAATATCAAAACCAGGGGCTAAGTCTTCCCGATTTAATTAATGAAGGAAACCTTGGGTTGATTAAAGCTGCACAACGGTTCGATGAAACACGTGGATTTAAATTTATTTCTTATGCAGTTTGGTGGATAAGACAATCAATACTTCAGTCATTGGCTGAACAGGCAAGAATTGTGAGGCTGCCATTAAATAAAATAGGCAGTATAAATAAAGTAAACAATACATTCTCAAAACTTGAGCAGGAATTCCAGAGGGAGCCTACTTCAAACGAAATTGCCGATGTGCTTGATATGGCGCCAAAAGATGTTAAAGAGGCCCTGAAAATTTCATCGAAACATGTTTCAATGGATGCACCATTAAAATCGGACGAGGATAACACTTTATATGATGTTTTACTTTCCACTGAGGCGTCAAGCCCCGACACCCCTTTGCTCGATGATTCATTAAGGAAAGAAATAGAGCGCTCACTATCAACGCTTTCTGCAAGGGAAGCTGATATTGTAAGGCTTTATTACGGATTAAACGGTGAGCCTCCATATTCACTGGAAGAAATTGGGAAATTATTTAATCTTACAAGGGAGAGAGTCAGACAAATAAAGGAGAAAGCTATTAAAAGATTGAAACATACCTATAGAAGTAAAATTTTAAAATCATATCTTGGCGACTGATGTTATTGATAACCTTTCGGTATGGCTTTGATTATATATAACTTTTTTCAAATAAATTCTTGATTGATTTTTATGCAACATTTAATTGCTCCGTCAATTTTGGCTGCCGATTTTGCCAACTTACAGGATGACATTGAAATGATCAATAAAAGCGATGCTGATTGGTTTCATCTTGATATTATGGATGGAGTGTTTGTGCCAAATATTTCATTTGGTTTACCTGTTGTAGAAGCAGTTAAGAAGCATGCAAAAAAGCCACTTGATGTTCATTTAATGATAGTAAACCCTGAAAGTTATATTGAAGCATTTAAAAATGCAGGAGCTGATTGGTTGAATGTTCATTATGAAGCAAGTACACATTTGCACAGGACTATTGAAGCCATACAAAAATCAGGTATGAAGGCAGGGGTTACACTTAATCCTCATACCCCGGTACATGTTCTTGAAGAGATTGTTTCAATGGTTGATTTGGTTTTGCTTATGTCAGTAAATCCTGGTTTTGGAGGGCAATCATTTATTACAAATACAATTGATAAAATCAGGAAACTTAAGGAATTGATAATTAAGAAAAACAGCAAAGCTCTGATTGAAGTTGATGGTGGGGTTGATACTTCAAACGCAGCGACTTTGGTTAATGCTGGTGTTGATGTTTTGGTTTCGGGCAGTTTTATTTTTAAATCACAGAATCCAATAGCAACAATTAGCCAGTTAAAATTTTCCAAATAAATAATAAAAGGTTAGCAATCATTATATTAATAAACTGACCGCCCTGCAATGTTATTTATGATACCCCAATTTACTACTTTCTATTAAAGGGTTTTAAGCCTAAAATTTAAAAATATCAACTATTTAGGATTTTTGGATAAAAATCAAAGTGTTGGTTCACCTTTTCAGGGTTACCGATAATTTATTTAATTTTGCAGCCTTAAATTATTCAACGTGGGAAGAATTATTGCTTTTGATGTAGGGCGCAAAAGAGTAGGTATAGCTGTAACAGATCCACTTTGCCTAATTGCCAATGGTCTTGCCACTTTGCCAATTTCCCAGGTTTTACCTTTTTTGGGTGAATATATTGTTAAGGAACCTGTTGATAGATTTGTGGTTGGTTATGCCCGCCAGTCAAACGGGGCAGATTCAGAATCAATGGTTTATATAAAGCCCTTTGCACGCAGGCTTCAAAACAAATTTCCACATATACCTGTTAATTGGGTCGACGAAAGATTTACAAGTCAACTGGCATTTCAAACCATGATTGATGCTGGCATAAAAAAAATGGCCCGTCGTGATAAGGAATTGGTTGATAAAATCAGTGCAACAATTATTTTACAATCCTTTCTGGAAAGCAAAGGATTATAGAATAGTTTATTTTTTAAGTTATTTTATTTAATTATTAATTATAATGGTACTACCAATAGTTGTTTATGGTCATCCTGTTTTGCGAAAAGTTGCTGAAGAAATTACTCCCGACTATGATAACCTTAATAAATTTATTGAAGATATGTGGGAAACCATGTACCATGCCGATGGTGTAGGATTAGCTGCCCCACAGGTTGGCGTGCCTGTTCGTATGTTTGTGATTGATGGCAATGAAATTTCTGATGACCATCCTGAACTTAAAGGGTTTAAGAAACTGTTTATTAATGCTGAAGTTGTTGAAACAGAAGGCCCAACGGTTTCTGATAATGAGGGTTGTCTTAGTTTACCCGGTATAAGGGAAGAAGTTACCCGGCCATCAAAAATAAGGATAAAATATATGGATGAAAACTTCAGGGAATACGATGAAGTCTATGAAGGTTTTGCAGCACGGATAATTTTACATGAATACGACCATATTGAGGGAAAACTATTTGTTGACTATTTAAGTCCGTTGCGTAAACGTCTTATTAAAGGAAAGTTAAATGCCATAACTGTTGGCAAAGTAGATGTAAGTTATAGAATTAAGCTTGCCAGATAGTTTTTTAGCTTAAATTAACAACCAGGAAATCTTTTTAATAATCTTTTTTTAAGGTTTCTTTTTGCCGGATTGAAGTTTATAAAATATTTCATACAATAATATTAACGTGAGTTCGATGTAATAATTTTATCAATACTAAGCATAGGGTTTAAATTTAGTTATCTATCTATATGTC
>JBBIVA010000165.1:0-5545 GCA_037439945.1 Marinilabiliaceae bacterium | reverse complement strand
AATTTCTAATGACGGTCATTAGAAAAAATGGCTAAAGACAAATTTGGGTTAAATATTACTTTTAGTTAACTTAAGGCAGAATTACATTTTTTGATTTTCAGAAAAAAGTTTCCTGATATTAAACCTAAAGCTGTACTATACCCGTATCAGGGAATCGTTATTACAATAAATATCATCTTTTTGTATATTTGCACAAAACCAGTTTAAAATGTTCCGTTTTTCTTTAATAATTCCGGTTTACAACCGACCGGATGAATTGCTTGATTTACTCGAAACAATTGTCTCGCAAAAATCTGATAATTTTGAGGTGATTGTTGTGGAGGATGGTTCACAAATATTGTCAGAAAGTGTTTGCTGCCAATTCTCGGATAAAATACCCCTGAAATATATAACCCAGGCAAACAAGGGACCCGGTCCTGCCAGAAATTATGGGGCAGAGAATGCTTCAGGAAGATGGCTGATTTTTCTAGACTCGGATTGCATGTTACCCGATAATTACCTTGAATTAATTGAAAAAGAAGTTGCATGCGAAGAATTCGATTGTTTTGGCGGACCTGATAAGGCACACCCAACTTTCAATACCATACAAAAAGCCATTGGATATGCCATGAGCAGTATTTTAACAACGGGTGGTATAAGGGGAGCAAGGGAAAAATTGGATGTTTTTTATCCAAGGAGCTATAACCTTGGTGTTAGAAAATCAGTTTTTATGACTATGAATGGGTTTTCTAATATGCGCTTTGGCGAAGATTTGGACTTTAGTATGCGTTTACTTGAAAAAGGTTATTCTACAAGGCTTATAAAAAAAGGTTATGTATTTCACAAGCGTAGGAATAATTTCAGGTCATTCTTTAAGCAGGTTTTTAACTCAGGTATTGCCCGTATTAATCTGGAAATAAGGCATCCAAATACTCTAAAGCCTGTTCATTGGATACCTTCGATGTTCATAACCGGTCACATACTTGTTTTTGCACTGGCTTTTTTTAACCTCTATATTCTGGCATTATTACTTATTGTTCCAATAACCCTGTTTGTACATTCGATAAAGGAGCATAAAGAAGTTTCCACTGCATTATGGGTTATACCTGCTGCCTACGTCCAATTATTCGGATATGGCTTAGGGTTTATTAAAGCCCTTATTTTAAGAAAGGTTTTTGGGAAAAAAGAATTTCACAATTTTGAAAACAACTTTTATAAGTAGTTCTCAATACAAATACTTTTAACCTTCCGGCATTTACGGGGTGGAATTTTGCCTACGATTACAATATGATTAAATTCAGGTATTTAGCAAAGAATGCATAACCCTTATAAATATTCGTTGTCAGTTCCATTTAACAGCCGATAAATGGGGTTTATTGATCATTTTAAATAACACCTGGATTTTATCCGGAGATGGTGATGGAATTATTTTTTTTAAGTCCCCATCATCAAAATCCAAAATAAATTTCCTTAGAAATTCCCCGTTTTTATTAAGTAAGAAAGTTTCTTTTTGTAGAGGTTTATTCATGCAATTTTTTTATTGATTCAACTTTTAAACGTAAAAACTTTGGTATTATTACATTTATAATAAAAAACACTTCAGTTTATACAAACTGAAGTGTTTTTTTATCAACTTCAAGTCATATTTATGGCAATGATAGTGTAATATCTTTTTCTTCCATCATTTTTCTGAGATTAATCAATGCATATCTCATCCGGCCAAGTGCCGTATTAATGCTAACATTAGTTTCTTCGGCAATTTCTTTGAAACTCAAACCCATATAGTGCCTCATTTTAACAACCTCACGCTGGCTAACGGGTAATTGCTCAACAAGGATAGAAACATCTTTTAATACTTCATCGTGAACGACTTTATCCTCGAAACAATTATCGGTCAATCTTTTATCGTTAAATAAATCATGTGGGTAATCATCCTTGTAAATTATGGGCAAATGTTTTTGCTTCCTGAAATGATCAATTATCAGATTATGAGAAATCCGCATTACCCATGATGTAAATTTACCCGATTCAGCATATCGCCCCTGAATAATAGAGCAATGTACCTTTAGAAATGATTCCTGAAAAATATCTTCGGCTAATTCCGGCCTTCTGACCATCAGAAAAATATAGGAGAAAACTTTTTGTTTATGCCTTTCAACAAGGATTTCAAAGTATTTTTGATTCCCAAGTGCAAAACCTTTTACAAGTTCCTCGTCCGACAGGTTAAATAAGTCTGCCATACCAGTAATTTAAAATTAACTTGTAAAGGTTATACCATAGGCATTGTTGTTTTTAAATAAGTTGTACGAATAAATAAAAAAATGTTCATTAATCCAAACGATAAATAGATTATTTGTTGTAAATCTAAAACTTTTCATTATATATAAATTTTATGGCTTAATTATTTGTTAAATGGTATCTAATTAACCTATTCTAAATTATTATTGAAATCACATTTTCTAAGGGTTATAATGGATTTGTTAATCTCTTTATTTTTGTTTCATCTCATTTTTGTTTGGTATCTTTGCACTCCTAATTTAGGTTTATTATGGCATCAAATACTAATAACCCTGCCCCGGGCATACAAATTAAGGGGGCCAGGGTTCATAATCTTAAAAATATTTCCCTAAATATACCCCGCAACAAATTTGTAGTTATAACAGGAGTTTCAGGTTCAGGAAAAAGTTCCCTGGCTTTTGACACTTTGTATGCCGAAGGTCAAAGGCGATATGTAGAGAGTTTAAGTTCATATGCCAGGCAATTTTTGGGTAGGATTGACAAACCAGAGGTTGATTTAATTAAAGGTATTCCACCTGCAATTGCCATTGAACAAAAGGTAAATACACGTAACCCAAGATCAACGGTAGGTACATCAACCGAGATTTATGATTATTTAAAGCTGCTGTATGCACGCACGGGAGTTACTTATTCACCTACGTCCGGAAATGAGGTTAAAAGGCATAATGTTTCAGATGTGGTTGATTTTATAAACAACCACCCCGATGGTACTAAGGCCGCAATATTAACACCGGTAATCCTGCCTTTGGGCAGACCATGCAACGAACACCTTGATGTATTATTAAAACAAGGGTTTACAAGGATTGAAACACATGGTGAGTTTGTCAGGTTAGAGGAATTTATTCAAAATGAAATTTCCCAAAAGGGTAATTGTGGTAATATAAACCTTGTTATTGACCGCATAAGTGTTAATAAACACGATAATGATACCAACTCACGTATTGCCGACTCGGTTCAAACTGCCTTTTATGAGGGACAGGGTGAATGTCTGGTAAGGATTTTTGATGGTGGTTCAATTGAAACTTCAGTTTTCTCAAACAGGTTTGAATCTGATGGAATTATGTTTGAAGAACCATCTGAACACATGTTTACTTTTAATAACCCACTTGGGGCCTGTGTGAGATGTGAAGGTTTTGGAAGTGTTATTGGAATTGATGAGGATTTGGTTATACCCAATAAAAACCTATCTATTTATGAAGATGCTATAGCGTGCTGGAAGGGTGAAATCATGGGTGAATGGAAAGATTTATTAATCCGCAATTCACACAAATTCGGATTTCCGGTGCATATACCCTTCTATGAACTTACTGTAGAACAAAGAAATGTTTTATGGACGGGTAATGAATATTTCCATGGTTTAAACGAATTTTTCAATAATCTTGAAGAAAAACTTTATAAAATACAAAACCGTGTAATGCTGGCAAGGTACAGGGGTAAAACAATTTGCCCCGATTGCAACGGAACCAGGTTAAAAAAGGAAGCCGGTTGGGTTAAAGTTGCCGGTAAAAGCATTAATGAACTTGTTCTGATGCCTGTTTCACAATTATATGAGTTCTTTTTAAAAATTGACATAAATCCACATCATGAAAAAGTTGCCAGAAGGCTTTTAACAGAAATTTCTTCAAGGTTAAACTTTTTAAACAGGGTTGGACTTGGTTATCTTACACTAAACAGGCTATCATCAACACTTTCGGGTGGAGAGAGCCAACGTATAAACCTGGCTACTTCTTTGGGAAGCAGTTTGGTGGGTTCACTATATATTCTTGATGAACCAAGTATTGGATTACATTCGAGGGATACAGAATTGTTAATTGGGGTTTTAAAAAATTTACAAAAAATTGGCAATACAGTCATCGTTGTTGAGCATGATGAAGAGATTATCAGGGCTTGTGATGAAATAATTGATATTGGCCCTGGTGCTGGTCACAATGGAGGAAATATTGTATATCAGGGTGAATTCACTAAACTTAAATCGGTTACTGAAAGCCTTACAACCCAATATTTACTGGGTACTAAAAAAATTGAGGTTCCTAAAAGCCGCCGAAATTGGAACCAGAAAATTGAAATTTCAGGTGCCAGGGAAAATAATTTGAAAAATTTAAAAGTTACCTTTCCACTAAATGTCCTTACTGTTATTACCGGTGTAAGTGGATCAGGGAAATCATCACTGGTAAGGAAAGTTTTATTTCCTGCAATGAAAAAACTCAAAGGTGGTTATGCCGACAAAACGGGTGCATTTGATTTAATAAAAGGTGATATTAATGCCATTTCAGATATCGAATTTATTGACCAAAACCCCATTGGAAAATCATCCCGCTCAAATCCTGCAACATATTTAAAAGCATGGGATGAAATAAGAAAATTAATGTCGGATTTAAAACCATCACAAATTGCGGGTTTTAAGCCCTCACATTTTTCATTTAACGTAGATGGTGGCAGATGTGAAGAATGCCAGGGTGAAGGAACAATAAAAGTTGAAATGCAATTTATGGCTGATATTGTTTTAACCTGTGAGAGCTGCCAGGGTAAAAGATTTAAACCTGAGATACTTGAGATTAATTATCATGGTAAAAACGTTCATGATATCCTTGAAATGACCGTTGACTATGCCATAGATTTTTTTAGTGATAAAAAAGGCAACTGCGAAAAAAGGATTGTTTCAAAATTATCGCAGCTTGCAGATGTAGGACTGGGATATGTTAGGCTTGGCCAATCATCAAGTACACTTAGCGGAGGGGAAAGTCAAAGGGTAAAGCTCGCTTCCTTTCTGGCAATTGAAAAAAATGAACCCAATCTTTTTATTTTTGATGAGCCTACAACCGGATTACATTTTCATGATATTAACAAATTAATTAAGGCCTTCCATTCACTGCTTAATAATGGACATTCAATTTTGGTGGTTGAGCATAACATGGAAGTAATAAAATCGGCTGATTGGGTTATTGATCTTGGACCTGAAGGAGGAAATAATGGAGGTTACCTTGTTTTTGAAGGAACCCCTGAGGAACTAATTAAGGTTGAAAACTCATTTACCGGGAAATACCTGAAACCTTTTATCGGAAGTTAATAAGCTTACCAATAGTTAAAAGGAAAAAGGAAAGCTAACTAGTAAAAAGCTTAAAAGTTTTTCCCAATAAATATTTATGCATATACTATTAAACCCGGATTAGTCATTAAAAAAACAATGAACTAATGACTTAGCCGGGATTAACCATACCGAATAGTCGGTACAGGCTGCTTTAGAAAAACTTAATTTGTAAGCATTTCT
>JBBIVA010000164.1:0-5555 GCA_037439945.1 Marinilabiliaceae bacterium | reverse complement strand
AATCCCGGCTAAGTCATTAGTTCATTGCCTTTCTAATGACTAATCCGGGATAAATAATGATATATGTTTGATTAAGTATTGTTTTTAAGATGTGTTAAAGAATTTTTTTATTAACCTGAATGTATTGGTTAATTAAAAGCTGCAATAAATTAGTAATTCTTTAATTTCTAAACTTAATTTTGCAAAGTGAGATTATTTAATATTTTTTGGGGTGCCTGAGTATAATATCCCATGCCTAAACCTACATAATTTATGAACCAACCTTTTAAATATTAATATTTATATAAATGAAGATTGCAATAATTGGAACAGGTGGAGTTGGCGGTTATTTTGGTGGGCGACTGGCTATTTCCGGTAATGATGTAACCTTTGTGGCAAGAGGTACAAATCTTGAAGCAATTTTAAAAAATGGCCTTAATGTAAAAAGTATAAACGGTGATTTTGAAGTGAAAGGAGCAAAGGCAACCAGTGATATAAAATCAATTGGCCCGTCTGATCTGGTTATAATTGCCACAAAAGCCTGGCAGGTAAAAGATTCGGCATTTGAAATAAAAAATATTGTTAACAACAATACCATTGTTTTACCTTTACAAAATGGTGTTTTAACAAGCGATGAGTTAAAGGAAGTTTTACCGGCAAATAATGTTATTGCCGGACTTTGCCGGATTATTAGCAAGTTAGAGTCACCTGGTGTTATAAACCATTTTGCTGTTGACCCAACAATTGTTTTTGGTGAATGTGATAATTCACAAAACCCAAGGCTTACATATTTGAATGAAGTTTTTGTAAAAGCCGGGTTCAAATCAAAAATTGCTGAGGATATTCAATCCGAAATATGGAAGAAATATATATCCATATGTGTTAGTGCATGGCTTGGGGTAACCCGTTCAACCTATGGGGAAGTTAGGGAATGTGCAGAAACAAGAGAGATTATGTACAGACTTTTTAAGGAAGTAACTGAAGTTGGAAGGGCAAAAGGAGTTAATATTGAAGATGGGTTTGTAGAAAAAACCATGGCCTTCATAGATTCATTCCCATATGATTCTACATCATCACTGACCAGGGATGTTTGGGAAGGGCTACCTTCTGAACTTGAGTACCAGAATGGGACAGTTGTTAAACTTGCGAAAGAGCTTGGTGTTAATGTTCCTGTTAATCAGTTTATATATAGCTCGTTAATATTGATGGAAAGAAGAGCCAGGGCAAAAAAATAAAGCGGATAAGCAAAAATTATTATGACTTTTTCTGATTTAAATCTGACAACTCCGTTGTTATCAGCGATTGAAGAAATGGGGTTACAAACCCCAACCACTATACAAAAAAGATGTTTCCCCGTAATTATGTCGGGTAAAGATGTTTTAGGAATTGCCCAGACCGGTACAGGTAAAACTATAGCATTTTTATTACCTGCATTACGCCAGTGGCGATTTTCAAAAAATCGTATTCCACAGATTTTGGTGTTAGTTCCTACCCGTGAACTGGTGGTTCAGGTAGTTGATGTTGCCGAAAAACTTTCATCACAAATGAATGTTGTTGTAAAAGGGGTATATGGCGGTGTGAACATGAAAACCCAGGCTATTGATATATCCGATGGTATGGATATTCTTGTTGCAACTCCCGGTCGTTTGCGCGATTTGGCATTAGATGGGTTTGTTTCATTAAAAGGGGTAAAAAAACTTGTTTTGGATGAAGTTGATGAGATGCTTGATTTGGGTTTCAGGCATCAGCTTAATTCAATTTTTGATTTATTACCCGGTAAACGACAGAATTTGCTGTTTTCAGCGACAATTACACCGACTGTAGAGGAAATGATTGATGAGTTTTTTGTTGCGCCCGAAAGAATTGAAGCAGCCCCAACAGGTACTCCACTTGAAAATATAAGTCAAACAGGTTATGAAGTTCCCAATTTTAATACAAAATTGAGCCTCCTGGAACTTTTGCTCAATAACGGGGATATGAGCAAAGTACTTGTTTTTACTTCTACCAAAAGAATGGCTGATTTGGTATTTGAAAAGCTAAGTGTTAACTTTTCCGAAACGGTTGGAGTTGTACATTCTGATAAGGCCCAGAATTTTCGTTTTAAAACGGTAAACCTGTTTGGTGCAGGTGATTTAAGGGTTTTAATAGCTACTGATTTGGTATCAAGGGGATTAGACATATCAGAAGTAAGTCATGTAATAAACTTTGATATGCCCGATGAACCGGAATCATATATTCACCGGATAGGACGCACAGGAAGGGCTGATAAAAGAGGAGAAGCCATAAGTTTTATTACCCCGCGTGACGATGAAAAGCGAATAGGTATTGAAGCTTTAATGAATATGGAAATTCCCATTGGTATTTTACCGGCTAACCTCTCCATTTCAGATGAAATATCGGAGTTTGACAAGGATAAAGTAGTAATGAAAAATGTTTTGGTGAACATTCCTTCAAAAAGTGGTGCGGGAGGGGCATTTCATCAAAAACTTGCTAAAAACCAAAAGGTAAACAATAAAATCAGACATGCCGATAAAATGTGGGCAAAATACGGAAAACCAAAAACCCGGGGGCAGAAAAGAAAAGGAAAGAATTAATTTATATTGTTAACAAATTAATAGTAAAAAAAGGACTTTACTGATGATGAAATTTGAAAAACTTCCAGGGTAGGAGTACAAACAAAAAGGGGGTGCCTGGGACTTTTATGACACCCTCTTTTAAAATTAAAAAAAATTTCTGAAGTCAGATTACATCAAAACCGGTCAAGGTTCATAATTTTATCCCAGGCTGAGACAAAATCGTTAACAAATTTTTCCCGGGCATCTGAACTTCCATAAACTTCGGCCAACGACCTAAGTTCTGAATTAGAACCGAAAACAAGGTCGGCCCGGGTAGCTGTCCATTTAACCTCGCCGGTTTTCCTGTCTCTGCCCGTAAATATTTCGTTATCGCCAGATGATGGCATCCATGCAGTATTAATATCCAGCAGGTTTACGAAAAAGTCATTTGTAAGAGCTCCCGGCTGTTTAGTGAAAACGCCATGTTTTGAGTTGTCAAAATTAGTATCCATAACACGCATACCTCCAATTAATACTGTTAATTCAGGTGGGGTTAGGGTTAGTAACTGAGCTTTGTCAATTAATAACTCTTCAGTTGACACAGTATATTTCTTTTTCAGATAGTTTCTGAAACCATCAGCCATTGGTTCAAGAACCTTAAACGATCCAACATCGGTTAATTCCTGTGATGTATCCATACGGCCTGGCGTAAAAGGAACGGTTATATTAAAACCTGCATTTTTTGCAGCTTTCTCAACACCCGCACATCCGGCTAAAACTATTAGATCGGCTATAGAGACTTTTTTACCTCCTTTTTGCGAATTATTAAATTCGTTTTGAAAAGTTTCCAGCTTTGCTAAAACTATAGAGAGTTGATCAGGGTTGTTAACTGTCCAGTCTTTTTGGGGAGCAAGTCTTACCCTGGCACCATTTGCTCCGCCCCGCTTATCGGAGCCGCGGAAAGTTGATGCCGAAGCCCATGCTGCTGAAACAAGTTGTGATACAGAAAGACCTGAATTCAATATTTTGGCTTTTAGTCCGGCAATATCCTTTTCGTCAATCAGCGGATGATTAACAGCAGGAATCGGGTCTTGCCAGATAAATTCTTCTTTTGGTACTTCCGGCCCAAGGTAACGTGCAACAGGTCCCATATCACGATGGGTTAGTTTAAACCAGGCCCGTGCGAAGGCATCCGCAAATTCAAGCGGGTTTTCATAAAACCTTCTTGAGATCTTTTCATATTCAGGATCAAAGCGTAATGATAAGTCAGTAGTAAGCATTGTTGGAGCATGTTTTTTTGATGGATCGTGGGCATCGGGTATAACATTACCTGCATTTTTTGCCACCCACTGATATGCTCCTGCCGGGCTTTTTGTTAACTCCCAATCGTACTTAAACAGGTTTTCGAAGAAATAATAACTCCATTTATTTGGGGTTTGTGTCCAGGTTACTTCCAGGCCGCTGGTGATTGTATCACCGGCTTTACCTGACCCAAATTTACTTTTCCATCCCAAACCTTGTTCTTCCATGGATGCGGCTTCAGGTTCCGGTCCAACGTTTGCAGCATCGCCTGCCCCGTGACATTTACCAAATGTATGACCACCTGCAATAAGGGCAACGGTTTCTTCATCGTTCATTGCCATACGTGCAAAAGTGTTGCGTATATCTCTTGCTGCAGCAACCGGGTCAGGGTTTCCGCCAGGGCCTTCAGGGTTAACATATATTAATCCCATTTGAATAGCCGCAAGAGGATTCTCTACCTGGGACATATCAAGGTTTCGTTCATCATTTTCGAGCCATTTGGTTTCTGATCCCCAATATACATCTTCCTCCGGTTCCCAAACGTCTTCACGGCCACCTGCAAAACCAAAAGTTTTAAATCCCATTGATTCCAAAGCTACATTTCCTGTAAGGATCATGAGATCAGCCCACGAAATTTTTTTCCCATATTTTTGCTTAATAGGCCAAAGGAGTCTTCTTGCCTTATCAAGGTTAACATTGTCAGGCCAGCTGTTTAGTGGTGCAAAACGCTGTTGGCCCGTACCGCCACCCCCACGGCCATCGCCTGTTCTGTACGTACCGGCGCTATGCCAGGCCATACGAATAAATAACGGTCCATAATGCCCAAAATCTGCCGGCCACCACTCTTGTGAATCGGTCATGAGTTTTTGGAGGTCTTTTTTCAATGCTTGATAGTCAAGCGATTTAAATTCTTTGGCATAATCGAATTTCTCGCCCATTGGATTTGATTTTGGCGAGTGCTGCCTTAAAATGTTTAATTTTAACTGATTTGGCCACCAGTTAATATTTTTGGTCCCTGTTGAACCGGCTGTGTGTTTTCCAACTGCCCCTGTAACCGGACATTTACTAACTTTTTCGGGTTGGTTTTCCATATTTAAAAGATTTAATTATATGTTTTTATTCGGTAAACTTCCCAATTATCTGAAGATTAATATCTTCAATTTTGAAATTTGGTATTCTGTTTTCTTTAATAAATTTTTCCAATAAATTATTTAACTCCTCATCATTATAATCATCAATTCTGTTTGATTCAGAGCAATATAAATGATAATGGTATTCCAGAACTGCGTCATAACGCATTATGTCTGTTTCTGTTTTTACCTTTTTAATAAGCCTGGAAGAAACAAGAACATCAAGTACCTTGTAAACTGTTGCCGTTGCTATGTTAGGATGATTTTTCCTTATATAATCAATTATATTTTCTGCAGTAGGATGATTGTTTAAATTAACAATAGCTTCAAGTATAGCAATTCTTTGAGGTGTAACCTTGAGGCCTTTTTCTTTTAATTTTTTACTTAGGTTGCCAACATTATTCATAACTCATAATTTGCGGATAATAATTCTCTTTTGATAGTAATGCAATTTAAGACATTTTTTACGAATGTCAAACAGGAATTGGTTAAAAGAGAGATTAGAAATTAAAATTAATGTTCAACTGTTTGTAATCCTGTTTTCAGCGTTGCAACACCCTAAAAATTTTTGTTGATTATTTCGTATAAC
>JBBIVA010000163.1:0-5555 GCA_037439945.1 Marinilabiliaceae bacterium | reverse complement strand
CCCGGCTAAGTCATTAGTTCATTGCCTTTCTAATGACTAATCCGGGTTAAATAATGGATGGTTAAAATAAAAAAGGGTTGTTTAAATTATTATTTGCCTTTAAGGAATAGTTTTTGTAACATCAATTATCATAAATCCGTAAAATCCCACAACTGAAAAATTGGTAGAAAGGATTTCTCCGGTGTTGGTTCAGTTAACAATAAAAAACATTTAATTATGAATAGTTATTTTCGTATTTCTTCATTTAGATTACTTTCAATTTCAACATCGGTGATTGCCTTAGTAATGGTTATTTCATTGTTTGTGCATTCATCAGACCCCATAGCCAAAAAAGTATCTGATTTTGATTTAACAATAGCGACAAATAACTATTCGGTGCATGCCCTGCCAATTCCCGATGAATTATTCTTTGCCACCGAAACTGTTCCGTTAAATAAAACATATGTTCGTGAGAGTTACGACCGTGAGGTATTGATAAATACTTACTGGCAATCACAAACCCTTTTATTAATAAAAAGAACCGGCCGCTATTTTCCTGTAATTGAACCAATTCTTAAATCACAGGGAGTGCCCGATGATTTTAAATACCTTGCCTTAATTGAAAGCGGATTAATGCCTCGGATTGTTTCCCCTGCAGGCGCTGCCGGTATATGGCAGTTCATGCCTGTAGCTGCAAAAGAATACGGGCTGGAAGTAAATAAGGAGGTTGACGAGCGCTATCATCTTGAAAAATCAACAATAGCTGCCTGCCGCTATTTGAAAAAGGCATATGAAAAGTATGGTTCCTGGTCGTTGGCAGCAGCAGCATATAATGCAGGGTTTGCAGGAATTGACCGTCATTTGTCCAAACAAAAAGCCAATAACTATTTTGACCTTTTATTGGGCGAGGAAACCGGACGATATGTTTTTCGTATTTTGGCCATAAAAGGAATTGTGGAAAACCCAAAAGGTTTTGGATTTCACCTGTCGGCCAATGATTATTACCCTCCAATTGCCTGTTTTGATGTGGAAGTTAAAAATGCCATTACCGATTTTGCTGATTTTGCCAAAGCCCATAATATAACTTACCGTGAGCTAAAAGATATGAACCCATGGCTAAGGGAAACATTCCTGACTAATTTACCAGGCAAAAGTTACACTCTTAAAATTCCTAAACCGGGAGCTTTTATTGTTGAATAAAAATCAGGAGATATAAACCAGTTTATCGTCCCTTTTCTTTAAATATCAATCCGGAATTGGTGTAATATAATTATTTTCGGGTAATAATTCAACTTCATTAAAATTGCATTATAATCAACTGCAATAAGTAAACATCCACTGGTTGGGGGATCACACAATAATGCTATACCAAAATCTGATATTTGACCAATATGATAACCATAACTTTCCCAGTTACAAATGCCTCAATATATCATATAGGTTGTTTTCAAATTGTTCAATAGTTGGTTGTAATAATTGTCCAATTGAACCAAATACCGATCCTTTATGATTTGCCAACGACTCAAGGCCAATTACCTGATTACCCGGGGTTTTTAAGTATTTCAACATCCTGGTTTTCCCACTGCCTGTATATCTTCCTAAAAGTTAAATTATTCAGGGATTGCAAAGGGAGGATTAAACCATTCTGCGGTATTACAAATATCCACAATTAATTGTGAAAACATCATTAAAACCATTTTCAAATAAATGCCTTGCAAAAGCCTTGATCAGTTGCCTACACCTCCAGCAGTGAACACCCACCTTCCTATCCGGGGCAATTTTAAAATATTCATCTAAAAAAAAACTGTAATTTTGGCACCACTTACCTGTATCCTGTTTCATAGGCGCCATTAGCATACACTTGCTTATAAACCGTCAAAACATGTTCCCATTCCTCATCAGAAAACATGGCTATATTCACAGCACCCGGAATATGCCCCTTTTGAAATTCACCAGGTGAACGGACATCTATATTTGGAATGAGATAACGGAGCTTAAGTATTGGTTTATTTCAATTTCTGATAACATAAACTCAAGTTAAGAATTTGAAAATTTTATGCCGAAGTTTACATTTATTTTTCCGGGCTTAGGTTGATTGTTTTAAAAAATTAACCCTGCTAAAACTATTACTGCTTTTTAGCAATAATAAGGTTATTGTAACCATTTCTTTTTTTACTTACATTATTCAACTCCTTTACTTTTGCTATCTTTGCAAATTGTTAAAATTTTGAAACCCTATTTTTTGTATGAAAGAAGTTTCACATGAAAACTTTTTACCGCAAGTAAAGGATAATGAGATAATTGAAATTGAAGGGGCCAGGGTTCATAATCTTCAGAATATTGATGTTAATATACCCAGAAATAAACTTGTTGTAATTACAGGGTTAAGCGGTAGTGGTAAATCATCATTGGCTTTTGATACTATATATGCTGAAGGACAGCGACGGTATATTGAAACATTTTCAGCGTATGCCCGCCAATTTCTTGGTGGAATGGAACGCCCTGACGTTGACCGGATTACCGGTTTGAGTCCGGTTATATCAATTGAACAAAAAACCACAAATAAAAACCCCCGTTCAACTGTTGGTACAATAACCGAAATATTTGATTTTTTAAGGCTTCTTTTTGCAAGAGCGGGCGAAGCATATTCATACGCATCGGGCGAAAAAATGGTTAAATATACCGATACACAAATTCTGGATTTAATTATTAATAGTTATTACTATAAAAATGTTTTTATTCTTTCCCCATTGGTAAAGGGAAGAAAGGGTCATTATAAGGAACTGTTTGAGCAGGTAAGAAAAAAAGGTTTTTTAAATGTCCGTATTGATGGCGAAGTTAAAGAAATACGCCATGGGATGAAGCTCGACAGGTACAAGAACCATTTTATTGAAATAGTAATTGATAAGCTTAAAATTAATGCCGGTGACCGTAAAAGATTGGAAGATTCGGTTAAAGTTGCAATGAAACAGGGTAAAAACACCATTATGGTACTTGAAAAAGACCGTAATGAGCCCCGTTACTTCAGCCGTCAGCTAATGTGCCCTGTAACGGGTATTTCATATAATGAGCCGGCCCCACATTCATTTTCATTTAATTCACCCCAGGGGGCCTGCAGTAAATGTAAGGGGTTAGGAAGTGTTGACGAAGTGGATATGGAAAAAATTGTTCCTGACCCAAAGAGAAATATTTATGACGGTGGAATTGATCCCTTGGGAAAACACAAAAACACCCTGATATTCTGGCAAATGGAAGCAATTGCCGAAAAATTCGGTTTTACCCTGAAAACCCCTGTTAAAGATATTCCGGATGATGGATTGGAAGCCATTTTACATGGAACCAGCGAACCTATT
This sequence comes from Marinilabiliaceae bacterium, assembly GCA_037439945.1. Classification (GTDB taxonomy): domain Bacteria; phylum Bacteroidota; class Bacteroidia; order Bacteroidales; family Marinilabiliaceae; genus CALEUX01. The sequence continues at coordinate 2,223 of JBBIVA010000163.1, read as the reverse complement.
ACACTCAAAAATACACCCTTAGGGATATCGTCAAATTATTTTCTTAGTTTCGACGGGGTATTAAAATATATACTTGACCAACAAAATAATGATTCTTCAGAAAAGGCCAAAAGATGGGCCAATCAATATATCAGAGAGGTTGAATGTCCTGATTGCAATGGTCGCCGGCTTAATACCGAGGCCCTCCATTTTTTTATTGACGGAAAGAACATTGCCGAATTATCACAAATAGACCTTGGAATGCTTAATGAGTGGTTTCAAGATTTGGATAAAAGATTGTCTGCTAAACAACTGTCAATAGCATCGGAAATTTTAAAGGAGATAAAATCCCGATTAGGGTTTATGATGAATGTTGGCCTTGAATATTTATCACTTAACCGAAGTGCAATAACCCTGTCAGGCGGGGAAAGTCAACGAATCAGGCTGGCAACACAAATTGGTTCTCAACTGGTTAATGTATTATATATTCTTGATGAACCAAGTATAGGGTTGCACCAAAGAGATAACCACCGGTTAATAACCTCTTTAAAACAACTACGAGACACAGGCAACTCGGTGATTGTTGTTGAGCACGACCGCGATATGATGATGGCAGCTGACCATATAATTGATATGGGACCACATGCAGGGCGATTTGGAGGCCTTGTTGTGGCGCAGGGTTCGCCTGATGATATACTAAAATCTGATACCCTTACTTCTGATTACCTTAACCACCGGAAAACAATACCAATGCCCGAAAAAAGAAGAACCGGAAATGGAAATTTCATTGATATACAGGGATTAAAAGGAAACAATCTTAAAAATATTGATGTAAAATTCCCTTTAGGGACTTTTATTTGTGTAACAGGGGTTTCGGGTAGTGGGAAATCAACATTAATAAATGAAACTCTTTACCCTGTTTTAAACAAACATGTTTATAATGCCATTAAAGAACCATTGCCATATAATGAAATTAAAGGACTTGAATTTATTGATAAAGTAGTTGACGTTGACCAGGGCCCCCTGGGACGAACACCCAGATCAAATCCGGCCACATACACCAAACTGTTTGACGAAATTAGAAAACTGTTCTCGGAATTACCTGAGGCTAAAATAAGGGATTATAAACCAGGCCGGTTTTCCTTCAATGTTTCGGGCGGGCGTTGCGAAACATGTAAAGGAGCGGGTGTTCAGGTAGTTGAAATGAATTTCATGCCCGATGTTATGGTTGAGTGCCCCGACTGTGGAGGGAAACGCTATAACCGTGAAACCCTGGAAGTCAGATATAAAGGAAAATCAATTAGTGATATTCTTGACTTAACAATTGGCCAGGCAATTGATTTTTTTGAGAACTTTCCGTCAATAATGCAAAAACTAAAAATGCTAAACCAGGTTGGTTTAGGGTATATTAAACTCGGACAGCCATCAACAACCCTTTCGGGAGGTGAATCACAACGGGTTAAATTATCGACTGAGCTTGCAAAAAAAGATACCGGAAAAACGGTTTATATACTAGATGAGCCAACTACCGGCCTTCATTTCGAAGATATTAGAGTTTTACTGGAAGTTTTAAACCGATTGGTTGACCGTGGCAATACAGTTATTGTAATTGAACACAACCTTGATGTTATAAAAATGTCAGACCATATTATCGATATAGGCCCCGAGGGTGGAAGCAAAGGAGGATTTCTAATTTGTACAGGAACACCTGAAAAAGTGGCACTGTGCAACGAAAGTTACACAGGCCGGTACTTAAAATCGGAACCTGAATTTAATTCTTCTCGAAAGTAAGGTAATCAGTCCCCCCATTACCACCGCTAATATCAATTAGCTCAATTTTATTTGAATTATAAGTTAAAATATCCCATTCATCATTTAACTCTTCAAATTTGTTGGCAAGGTTAAAAAAGATATTAAAATCAAGATCATTGGGGCTATCATCATTACTGTTGCTGTCAGTTATACTCCAGGTTCCGGTATATGTACCAACAACATTGGCAGCTGTTAAAACCCCATTGCTGGCAAATGTAAAATTATAACCTGTGAAATGATGTTTCTCATCATCCCCTGAGTCAATAAATTTGGTAATTCGCCAGGTACCAGCTTTAACCTTAGTTTCAACTTCCTGCTTGGTCTGAACATCATTCAGAACTTCATCATCCTCTGAACAGGATACATATCCAATCGGCAAAAGCATTAGCAATGCCAATAAGTACCTAAATTTCAAATTATTCATACTAATTA
>JBBIVA010000162.1:0-5866 GCA_037439945.1 Marinilabiliaceae bacterium | reverse complement strand
TTAATCCCGGCTAAGTAATTAGTTCATTGCCTTTCTAATGACTAATCCGGGTTTATTAGCAATGGTTAAAGGTAAAAATGCAGGGTTTTATTTATTATAAACTTGATTTATTGCCTTTTTTATTTTTGTGATAAGTATTTTAACGTGGATTGTTCATTACACATTCTGATTAAAACTTAAACTTCAGGATTTACTGATTTTTAGTAATTCTATATCGGAACAGTATAAAAAATGGTTAGCCAATTGAATTATTGGTTGTCGTTTAGTTTGGAACAGAAATGAACAGGTAGTGACTAATTTCAATTTTGAAGTATTTTTAAGTATGATATTTCAGAATTTATTAATTGCTTTAAATCTTATTTCTTTGCACAATTAAAAATGGAGAAGATTTATTAACAGATAAATTATATGGTAAAAATCAAAAGCAAAGTATCAAAACCAGAATGGCTAAAGATACAGCTTCCAAATACATCGGAATATAATTGGATGAATAAAACAATCCGCGATCATAAATTGCATACAATATGTACTAGTGGTAAGTGCCCAAATGCCGCCGAATGTTGGGGTAACGGAACTGCCACATTTATGATATTAGGAGATATATGTACCAGGGCTTGTAAGTTTTGTAACGTAAAAACCGGTAAACCGGGTGCGGTTGATTCAATGGAACCTTTGAGAATAGCCAGGTCAATAAATATAATGAAGCTGAAACATGCCGTAATTACATCAGTTGACAGGGACGACCTGGAAGATGGCGGAGCCGGGATATGGGTTGAGACCATCAAAAAGGTCAAAGAGTTAAACCCCCATACAACCTTGGAAGTGCTAATCCCAGATTTTCAGGGAAAAAGGCACCTTGTTCAACAGATTATCGACGCCAATCCCGAGGTAATAAGTCATAATATTGAAACTGTGCGTCGTATAACCCCTTTAATCAGGTCACGGGCGCATTATGATTTAAGTTTAGCTGTACTAAAAATAATTTCGGGTTCGGGGGTGATTGCCAAATCCGGAATAATGTTGGGCCTGGGCGAAAAAGACTCCGAAATACTTGAAAGTATGGATGATTTGTTGCGTGTTGGGGTTAAGGTTTTAACCATAGGCCAGTATTTACAGCCATCAATAAAGCACATGAAGGTTGAGGAATATATAAGTCCCGAAAAATTCAGTTTCCTGAAGGATGAAGGATTGAAAAAAGGATTTAAATTTGTTGAAAGCGGGCCTTTGGTTAGGTCATCGTATCATGCCGAAAAACATATTAACGCCCTTAAATAATGAGTTTTAATACAAAAGTTACCCATCTGGGCACTATTGAATATCAGGAAGCATGGGACTTTCAGGAGTTGCGGTTTCAGGAGGTGGTCACAGGCAAGATAGGGAGAAGAACAAATCCTGAAATTAAAGGATCAAAAATAAATCACATTCTGTTGTGTGAGCACCCCCATGTATATACCTTAGGTAAAAGCGGGGCTTCTTCAAACCTGCTTATCACCGATGAACTTTTAAAAAAAATTGGGGCAACCTTTTATAAAATTAACCGTGGTGGTGATATTACCTACCATGGGCCCGGGCAAATTGTAGGATACCCTATTTTCGACCTTGAGGAAATGGGGTTAAGTATCAGGGATTATATTTTTAAACTCGAAGAATCAATTATTCTGGCTTTAGCTGATTTGAATATTGGATCATCCAGGCTTGATGGGGCTACAGGTGTATGGCTTGATACCAATAATAGTTCAAAAACCCGGAAAATTTGTGCAATAGGGGTAAGGGTCAGCCGTTACGTTTCAATGCATGGCTTTGCGCTTAATGTTAACACAAACCTTGACTATTTTCATTATATAAATCCATGTGGTTTTATTGATAAGGGGGTTACATCAATTGAAAAAGAGCTGGGAGATGTATGGCCCTTAAAAATTGTTGAAGATTTGCTTTTAAAGCATCTAAAAAATGTTTTTAACCTTGAATTTATATAACAAACAATTTTTTTTGAGCGATTTCAAAACAATTAATGGATTAAATCAGGTACATATTGTATCAACCCATCAGATGGTTCCCGAAATAAAAAACCTATCTTTGCAATAACTTTATTAAATTTCTATATTGTTATAACGACCAATAAAATCAGGAGGACAACCTCCTTTTTTAAACTTCTGTAAGTTTTAGGTTAACAGGTGTTTAACATGGTAAAAAGGTGGAACATAAAAGAGCCGGCCAAGCCCGAAATTATTGCAAGGCTTTGTCGTGAACTTCATATTGATGAGGTACTTGCAGAGTTACTGGTTCAACGGGGGGTTACAACCTTTGATGAGGCAAAAGCCTTTTTCAGACCTTCACTTTCGAATCTTCATGATCCATTTCTTATGAAAGATATGGATAAAGCTGTTGACAGGCTTCAATCGGCTATACGAAATGGCGAAAAAATCCTTATATATGGTGATTATGATGTGGATGGAACAACATCCGTAGCTCTGATATTTTCTTTCCTTCAAAGATATTATTCTAACCTTGAGTATTATATCCCCGACAGATATCTGGAAGGATATGGAGTTTCATTTAAAGGTATTGATTTTGCGGCAGACTTTAATTGCAGGTTAATAATATCCATTGATTGCGGGATAAAAGCAGTTGAAAAAGTTGAATATGCCCGTAAGCATGGCATTGACTTTATTATTTGTGACCATCATACGCCGGGTGAGTTTTTGCCAAATGCGGTTGCCTGCCTTGACCCTAAAAGGCCTGATTGTTCCTATCCGGAAATTGATCTGTCAGGGTGTGGTGTAGGGTTTAAATTTATGCAGGCATTTTGCCGTAAAGAAGGCATCTCGGAGGAGCCTTTATACAATTACCTTGATCTTGTTGCCGTTAGCATAGCATCTGATATTGTTCCTATAGTAGGGGAGAACCGGGTTCTGGCTGCTTATGGATTAAAAAAACTGAATACTAACCCAGGAACCGGGCTTAAAAGCATTATAAAGGTGGCCAACATGGAAGGCCGCGAACTTATGATAAGTGATATAGTTTTTAAAATTGGCCCAAGAATTAATGCAGCCGGACGAATTGAGTCTGGCAAAGATGCCGTTGATTTATTGATAAGTGATAATGAGACGTTGGCCAAACGTATGAGTGAAGATATAAATATTTGCAACGAAACACGTAAAGACCTTGATCGCGTTATTACCCAGGAAGCTTTGGATATGATTGCCAATGATCAGGATTTGTTAACCAAAAAAAGTACCGTTTTATATTCATCAGAATGGCATAAGGGTGTTATTGGCATTGTAGCATCACGATTAACCGAAACCTATTACAGGCCAACAGTAATATTGACCCAGAGCCAGGGAAAAGCTACAGGATCAGCCCGCTCTGTTGATGGATTTGATCTTTATAAAGCTGTTGAAGCATGTTCCGATTTGCTCGATAATTTTGGAGGGCATTTATATGCAGCCGGGTTGACAATGAAAATTGAAAATATTCCTCATTTTAAAGATAGGTTTGAAAAAATTGTATCAGAAACCATTTTACCACATCAGTTAATACCGCAAATTGATATTGATGCGGAAATTAAACTTCATAATATTACGCCAAAGTTTTTCGGTATACTAAAACAGTTTATCCCATTTGGCCCGGGAAATATGAAACCGGTCTTTGTTACCCGGAATGTTAAGGATTATGGAACCAGCAAGCTGGTTGGAAAAGATAAAGAGCATTTAAAACTGGAACTGATAGACGAATACTCAGGATCAATTGTTCAAGGTATAGGTTTTTCGCTGGGGCACCACATTGACCGAATTAATAGCGGAAATCCATTTGATGTTTGTTATACTATCGAAGAGAATGTTTTTAATGGCCAGACTACCATCCAGATAATGGTTAAAGAAATCAGGTTTTAGTTCTGTTTTTCTGATTATTTGAAGTTTTTCTAATCCCAATAGCTAAAATTGCACCTCCTAGTACCATTACGGCTCCAATATATGCCAGGGGCGCCATTGGAGGAGAGTCAAACCAGTGAACATTGAGCCATAACAATATCTCCAGCAAAACAAAAGTTATTATTGGGTTTAAAGTAATTATTATACTAATCTTATTTGCTTCTGTAAATTTTAATGCCTTTGATAATGAGCCATAAGCTACAATTGTATTTAAAGCAAGAAAAACAAGTAGCATCCAGACTCCAAAACTATGCGGGGCAAACAGAGAACTAAAATTTGCAAAGGGAAGAAACATTAGCATAGGCAAACCATATAGAATTAAGTTTACCTGGGATGGCTCAACTTTTCTTACCAGTATTTTATTAAGGATTGCATAACCTGTCCAGGACCAGGCTCCTAATAATGTCCATAAAATTCCTGTTTTGAGCCCCGTTCCTCCAACCTCAACTCCCTTAAGTTGATAGTAATAAAAAAAAATAAAACCAGCCAAAGCCAATAAAAATCCCGCTGTTTTTAAAGCTGTTATCGATTCTTTAAAAAAAACAAAGCCAACTAAAGCTAGTGTTATTGCTCCGGCCTGAATTATTACCTGTGAAACCGCCGGGCCTGCATAGTTAATGCCCTGCATAAACCCTATGAAATTAATTCCCAGTAAAAATCCGGCTAGTAATAAAAGTGGCGGGGGTTTTTTTAATATCACCAACGAGCGTGGCCTTTTAATAATGAAAAATCCAAACAGAAAAAAAAAGGAAGCCGCAAACCGCCACCAAACAATGGTATACGAATCAACAAAATTAAGGGCCGCTTTTAACGCTATGGCCAGTAATCCCCACATTAAAGCTGCTGCACCTGCTAATAAAAGTCCCTTTGCTGAATCTGTCATTTAATGGTATTGGTAAAAAGTATTGTGCAAAAATACAATATGGCTTAACAATTATATATCACAAATCAACTATATTTGTAGAAACTTTAAATAACGCTCACTGATTATGAGAAAAAACTTTAATCCCAAAACCTTAATCCCGCTATTGTTTGCAGTAGTTGTAGTAATGGCTTCCTGCAATATGGGGAAAAAGCCATCAGGTAATAGCTCCGGGTCAGGCGAACTGGATAAGGCCCGTGTTGAGAAGGATGTTCGTGAATTTGTATATCCTTTGCCAACATCTTTTGAAGTTACTGAAATGTTAAACCGCATTGGCGCTGCATATATCCTTACCTTAACCAATCCGGTGTCAAACAGTGAGAAATATCTTACCGAAAAAGCAAAGGCAATAAACCTTGGAATATATGGGGCCGATTTAAGTTATGCCAGTACTTACAATCAGAAACAGGAAGTTATAAATTTTATGGAAGTTTCTAAAAAACTGATTGATGCTTTAAATATTACAGGAGCAATAAGTCCTGATATTATTGATCAGATTGAGGCAAACGAGAACGATAAAGATAAACTTGTTGATTTAATCACCAATTCATTTTTTGATACTTATGAGCATTTAAATAAGAATGACAGGGGTGAAGTATCAATGCTTGTGTTAGCAGGCAGTTGGGTTGAAGCATTATATATTTCCACTCATATTTCAGAGGATACATTTAATAATAAAGAAATAGTTAAAATTGTAATGGAGCAAAAAGCATCGCTTCTTAAATTGGTTTCTTTAATGGAAATTGTTAAAGAGGACCCTGCAATTGCCGAAACGCTTAATCAATTAACCAATTTAAATAATATTTATAACTCCATTGAAGATGGTTCAATTACAAAAGATCAAATGGATGCAATTGTTAAGGAAGTAAACGTTGTAAGAAATAAAATGGTTGGATAAACTCTGGCCTTAAAAAAACTTTTAAATGGGCAGCATATTAAGTTGCCCATTTTTTTTGATATTAAACCCGGATTAGTCATTAGAAAGGCAATGAACTAATTACTTAGCCGGGAT
>JBBIVA010000161.1:0-5886 GCA_037439945.1 Marinilabiliaceae bacterium | reverse complement strand
TCTTTGCTAATGGCGTTTTTGTGCCTATTACTTTTAGTAAGGCATTGGTTAATTCACGCTCACGGCTCTGCGACTCTTTCAGTTCTTTCTTTAGAGTTGTTAAAGAACCATGACCCTCATTCTCCTTTAGAAAGGCTTCTCCTTTACCAGTTATTAACCAGTTAAGGTCTAAATCAGGAACAAACTGCTTTAGTGCAATAAAAAAATCCCCGTTCGGATAAGCCCTATTCGTCATATAGTTAGATATAGTTGTCTGTTTTTTCTCCATAGAGGCAGCTACATCAATAACCTTTATTGACCGATTTTTTAAAACGTATTTTACCCGCTCTCCTAATGTGTTCATAATGTGTGAAATGTGTTTATTTTAAAAAATTATATCCTAATTATTACATATTTCTCTTTGATATTTAAAGCAAATAACTAATATTTGCATATACGTATTTTGTAATACGCATAGAATTGTACAATATTAAAAAAATAAACTAACAATGGCAAAAAAAATTATTTCCATTCGTATAGATAATGAAATCCTCGATTATTTAAAGGAACTATCTTTTAAAAAAGGTTTTCATCATAAACTATCTAAAGATATTCCAAATATTACTAAGACAATTGAACTAATTATTAGTGAACACAAGGACAATAATAACCAAAATTCAAATTAATTATGAATAAAGGTTATTTCTCTATTCATCGTAAACTATTTGACAATTGGTTGTGGCAAACATCGGAGCCTTTAACCATAAGAGAGGCATGGTTAGTAATAATTAAAAACGCTAATTATAGAGATGAAAAAATATTTATTAAAGGCACATTAATCGAATGTAAAAGAGGTGAATCATTAATAAGTATTGATAATTGGGGTAAATTATTCAATTGGAATAGAGGTAGAGTTAGGTCATTTTTCAAATTACTGGAAAAGGATGGGATGATAAAACTGGAAGGGTTGAAATATACAACCAGATTAACAGTCTGTAATTATGATTTTTACCAAAATTTACAGCCAACTGAAAACCAACTGCCAACCACCTTACAGCCAACCGAAAACCAACTGACAGCCACAACGAATAATATAAATAATATTAATAATGAAAATAATATTAATGTGTGTATAGGCGAAAGCCAAATTTTTAATTCAATTCTTTCTTTTTTTGGGTTTACACCCCAAACCAACCCCGACAAAGCAAACCAGGTAAGCCACTTTATTAATACACTTTTGCAAAACGGCCAATTAGAACATTTCAAAAGCCAGTTTGAAGCCTACAAAGAATACAAAGCCAAAACAGCCGAAAAAACGCACGGATTCGGCTCATTTTTGGGCGAACAGGCGCAAAACTATACCAACGGTAGTTGGAACGCTCAAAACTGGAAAAACAAGCTAAAACAGGCCGAAAATAAAACCGCCCCCGGATACCCCCCGGCCCGGCCCCGAAAAAAAACACATGAGGAAAACATGAGAGAGGCCGCAAAACTGCTTGGTATTGACTATGATAATAACCCTTTTAAAAACATATAAGTATGGAAGAAAGAACCTTTTACCTTTTAACCAACAAAGAAAAATTTGATTTTCTTTTTTCAATTGTTGGGCGATTTATGTTTGAAAGCGGCCAGGTGGCCGAGCCGCAAATTATTTCTCAAACCGTTGAATCGCTAATGGACTACCTGAATGTACCCATGTTTCGGCTTTTTACGGTGGCCGATATTCGCCGGGCTTTTGCTAACGGTACAGCCTCCGCAACCGATTACATTGAAACCCGTGTAACCGTGGTTAACGTGCGCAAATGGCTGTTAAAAGAACGCTACCGGGTAATGGAACAGCACGATAAAGCCTTGAAAGCTGAACAGCTTAAACGGATAATTAAAGAACCACAACAAAATAGTGAAAACCTTGTTTTTGCCGATGCCATACTTTGGCGCTTAAAGGTAAAACAGGAAAAAAAGTTAACCCAGGCCGAATTTGATACCCTTGAACTGGAAGAAATTGTAAACGCAATAAAAAACAAATCGCTGCCCGGCCTTATTGAAACGGCCAAACAGCGGGTAAATCAATCGAAAAAAACCGCTTAAAAACTAATAAAATGGCATACTTAAATTACTTAATAAACCCTTCGTTTTTAAGCACCGAAATAATAAACGACACAGTTAAATTGCTCTTTTCGCTTTTATCGTATATGGAAACAAAAACAACTTTTTGGTTTAATACATTGGTAAGCAAATTAAAGGTTATAACTCTGGCCCCTCCGCTTTTACCTTTGCCTTTTGATGTAATTGAAAGACGAATTTTCCGTATGTTATGCCCCATATCTACCCCTTGTATGGGATTTAATCGGATTTTTTCTATCAAAGACAATAAGTCGGTACGTATAGAAGGGTATTTTTTTTGCAACCGCTTTAATTCTTTTTCAAAAACCCAGGTATTATTAAAGGAGATATTATTTTTCATTAAGCAATTCATCAATAGTTTTAAGTTTGCGCTTACCCTCCAACATTTCCTTAACTTCTTTCATGCCCTCTATAAAGTCTTTTTCAGCTTTAGAAAGTTTCTTTTTTCGTGGCGTTGCACCCAGCTTAGAACTTTTGGCTTTTTTTTCAGCCAATAGTTCATCGTTTAGCTCGTTAAGGCTTTTTAATGGTTTCATTTCAACTCCATCGGCCTTTAAAAATGCGCTCAACGCTTTCCCCTTAGCCGTGCGCTCATTAATGGTTACAATGTATTTCATCTTTTAAAATGCTTTTAGTAATTAATTCACTTTTCACAAAGTTACAAAAATATGAACACCAACGAAAACACCGCACGTATGGCCCAAATATCCCTTGACCGGATTCATACAATACTGGCGCAATTAACCTGGTCGGTGCAAACGCTCAACACCCACGAAATGCCCGAACAAATTGATAATGCCATTTGTGAACTTACAAAGCTGGCCGAAATAGTCAAAACAAAACACCCTAACCAGCTTATTTTAAACAATGTATATAAATTTAACTGCGATGTACGTAATTACCGATAAAAACCAAACTGTCATGAAATTAGATGTATTTAATTGGTTCCTGGAAACGAACCAGAAAGAAGGTGCAACACTTGAAGGCGCAAAACTTGTACGTAAATCAAATGTAAGCATAGTAGTTTTTGTACCCGACTTTGATGATATTATACTTTCAAAAACAGCATACAATGAACGCTACACATTAGAGTTTAGAGCCGATAATATACGAAAAGTAGCCAACGGTTACGAAATTCAAATATTTGCTTACCAGGATAACAATTTAATGATAAACAAAAATTATGAAGCTGCACCAAACAGTTAAAACATTGGCAACCAACAAAGAGTTGCGCCAATATGCCATGAAAAAACCGGTGGTTTTCTTTGGCGAACGAATGACATTTGGCCAATCATTGGGCTGTTTTGGTTACATGGTGGCCATTATGCTTATTGCTTTGGTGGCCTTGGTTATTGCGGCTAATTTACTTATACAAAAACGAAGCAAGGCTCAAAGCCAGAGCAATAACGCTCAAACCCAAACCTACAACCGACACAATGAGCGGAATCCAACGGTATTTATAATGAAACTTTAATAAATCAACATCGAGTATTAAATGCTGATATTCACGCTCTTTTTGTTCCTTTCTGCGCCTTGTTTCACGTTCGCTCTTTTCGGAATAAAGCCGTTTTATCAGTTCTAAATCAGTTTCGTTTTCCATGATTTTAGTTTTTAACAAAAAAAGAAAAAATTAACCATTTAAAAAATATCACTATGGACGTAACAACCTTACAAAAAGCCAACGAACTTAATCAGAAAATCAAAAAGTTAACCGAAGCCCTTCATTGCTTTGAGTGGCCCGATACAAAAGAAGCATCTATGAACCCCTGGATAATTATTGAATACGATGATTATGAAGGTGGCCGGGAAAAACAGCTTTTACCCTTTGGATTAAGCCAGAAACTTATACAGGTTCTTAAAACAGAGATTAAGGCAAACCTTGATAAAGCAGTACAGGAATTTAACGAATTGTAGCTATGTGTTTAAATAACCGAACAAATCTTTAACCATTTTAAGCAAAACAGGTTTTTTAATGCTGCTTTCCTCTGATTTATCGTAAATAATTAACAAATAAATATCCAATGAATTACTTTCGTCAACCAGATAGGTTACAACCCGATAACCGGCACTTTTGCCCTTGTTTTTATCCTTGTTTGCAAGTCTTATTTTGTAAAGGCTATTACCAAGCGGTTCACCTTTTATCGGGTTAATTTTTAGTTCAGCTTCAAGTTGGGTTAAATCACTTTTTAGCGAACGGAATTTTTTTGAAAATCGGTTATACCTATTATCAAAAATTGATGTTCTGAAAACTCTATTTATCATTTAACAAATCACTTAAAGGGTTTTTTTTCAGTTTTCCATCTTTCATAAGTTTGACCTCTTTTAAACTTTGCTCTAATTCGTCCATAATTGAAGGAACGGCGGTTTTTTTCACCACCGTTACACCCATCTTTTTAGCAATTTCGGCAATAAGTTTCAGGTCATTCTTTGAATTACTTTTTAAGACAATCGTTTCCATCACTTTCAATTTATTTACAACAAATGAAACAACAAACAACACTATTAAAAGCGCATTGCTTTTTGAATTTCCAGAGCATCACCGCCCCAATTTATTTTACCTGCATATTTAGCCGGATTAAAGGCTTTTTTAGCCGTTTTTATCCCTGCTAACCTTTCTCTAATCTTTTCAATCTTAGCCTTAGTAATTGGCTTTTTAATTTCTAATATCATAACAACGTTTTTTACAAAGCTACAAAAATATGAGCAACAACGAAAACCAAAAACTATCAGTTGATTTACTACAAAAAAACTACTTTTTTAAAGATGAAAACGGCCATTATTGGCGTGATTTTGTTACCCATTACCTTGAGTTGATTCCCGTTGCCGGTGGTTTTAGTCCGGTAATTGTGCAACTGCCCGAAATGAGTTGCGACCAGGAACAGGCTGTTTCCCTTCCCTTTATCGAGAATGTAACCCAGCTTGTAAAATTGATTTCGGTTATAACAGGTAGTGATGAAGTTGTAATACGCAGGTAATCAACATTTAGCAAATAACGGTATTTTTTGTTATTGTTGATTATCAAATATTTAAAAAATTATCATTTTTATATAATGCTGAAAATCAACAATAAAAGCAATTAAGGCGCATTGTTATTGTTAATTATCAAACAGTTAAACCAATTTTTAAACAATTTGCAAAAATGAGTACAAATATTGCCAATAACGGCCAAACAAACACCGTTTACCAGTCAAAAAACGGTGCAATTTCCATACACCACAACCCCGAAAATACAGATTTTAGCGATTTAGACAATTTAATACTATCGCTTTGCAAAATTCCGCAAAACTTCACGGTAAAACACGTAAAAATCAGGTTTGAAAACCAACGGGGCGCAGGAATAGTAATAAATTTTGAATAACTTTGTAAAAAAAATCAATATGGAAGCTATTATTGTTCGTCCAAAAAGCAAAAAAGAATTAGCTTTTATTTCTGAAATGTTTAAACGGCTTAATATAAATGCCAAGATAATAAATGATGAAGAAAAAGAAGATTTAGCATTAGGCAAAGCCATTAGTGAAGGGATGAAAACTAAAAGTGTATCAAAAAACACCATAAACAAATATCTTCGTAAATGAAAGTCGATTTTAAAACCAGCTTTTTACGTGATATTAAAAAGGTGAAAGATACTGATTTGCTGAAATCTATTGATACGGCTATTCAAAACGCTGAAAATGCAGTAAACGTAAACGAGATTAAGAATATTAAAAAGCTAACTGGATATAAAACATATTTCAGGATTAAAATAAATGATTTTAGAATTGGTCTGAATATTGAAAATGAAAC
>JBBIVA010000160.1:0-6199 GCA_037439945.1 Marinilabiliaceae bacterium | reverse complement strand
CCCGGCTAAGTCATTAGTTCATTGCCTTTCTAATGACTAATCCGGGTTAAATAATAAATGGGTTTTAATTTACGCTTGTATATCAGTGTAAAGTTATATAATAAAAAAGTGGCACTGTTTTTATTATATTTGAAAAATTATCCGGCTTATTAAGTAATTACCGGTAAAGTTAATTTTAAAAAAATTGTATTATGAAGAATATATTTTTATTGGTGGTTTTTGGCGTTTTTTTGCTTCAATCAACGGCGTGTTCGGCGGGTACAAACTCTGAAAATAAAGCCGGTACTGGGTCAGTTCAGGCAGCAACACCTAATAGCAGTAATACACGTCAGGTTATTAGTTTAAATGAAAATACTTTTATTGAGAAGGTTTTTGATTATAAAAACAGTACTGAATGGAAGTATAAAGGTGACAGGCCGGCAATTATTGATTTTTATGCCGAATGGTGTGGGCCGTGCAAAAGGTTGGCCCCTATTTTGGCTGAACTTCAACAGGAATATGGGGATAAAATTCAGGTTTATAAGGTAGATGCTGAGAAAAATCGTGAATTGGCTGCAGCTTTTGGAGTTGATGCATACCCATCTTTACTTTTTATTCCCATGAATGAAAAACCCGGCGGGGCAAAGGGTTTATTGCCAAAAGAAGAGCTCGAAAGAATTATTGAAACCTTTTTGAAGGTGAAAAAATAGAAAATAAAATTTCTAATAAAAAAAGGACTCCTTTATATAAGGGAGTCTTTTTTTATTATATTTGCCATGCAATTTGGGGGTGCCTGAAGTAAGGCTGAGATTAAACCCTTTGAACCTGAACCGGATAATGCCGGCGAAGGGATAAATTGGAACTTTCTCCGTTTCATTATCATCATCCCCTTATTAATAAGATTATAAAAATTTTTTTGGATTATGGTTTTTAAAATCCATAAAATGTAATCTCAACTTTATTTATTCGTCAATGGGGTGCCCAAACGGGCTGAGATCATACCCTCTGAACCTGATCGGGTAATGCCGGTAAGGGAAAGACTAAATCTCCGTAATCCTCATTGCAGTTTGTTTAATTGTTAAATTTTAACTGCATTAAAATGAAAAAAATTGTTAGTTTTTTGGGTTTGGCTTTGCTAACCACTTGGGTAACAGTAGGCCAGTTTCGAATTGATGGGAAAGTGGTAACGGGCGATGGGATGCCACTACCCGGGGCCAATGTTAGTATTGATGGTAAAACGGCGCCTGCTGGTGTTAATGGTAATTTTGTAATTGATAATGTTTCAGGAGGAAACAAAGTATTACAGGTAAGTTTTATAGGTTTTGAGCCAATAAAAGAAGAACTTGTTGTTAATGGTAATTTAACAAGGAACATTACACTAAAAGAAACAAGTGTTTTAGCAAATGAAGTTACAGTTGCTGCCATTAAAGCAAAAAAGAATGACCCAATGGCCTTTAGTGAAGTTTCGGCCGAGGAGTTGAAAAGTATGAATTTCGGACAGGATTTGCCATACCTGCTAAATTTAACCCCCGGGCTTGTGGTTAACAGCGATGCCGGTGCCGGTGTGGGGTACACAAGTTTCAGGCTAAGGGGGAGTGATATTACCCGGATAAATGTTACGGTGAATGGTATTCCGCTTAATGATTCTGAATCGGCAGGGGTTTATTGGGTAAATATGCCCGATTTTGCAACTTCTGTAAACCAGGTACAAATTCAAAGGGGTGTTGGTACATCAACCAATGGTGCAGCATCGTTTGGAGGGTCGGTAAACTTTAGCACCCTTGGAAGCCCCTTGAAAAACCAGGTAATAATTGATAATGGGTTCGGCTCATTTAATACCCAACGGAATTCTGTCCAGGTAAGCTCGGGGTTGATAAATAAAAGGTTTGGGTTTGATCTTCGACTTTCAAGAATCACTTCAGATGGTTATATAGACAGGGGAGCATCTGATTTAAAATCGTTTTATTTCTCGGGGGGCTATTTTGGGGATAATACAACCATTAGGTTTGTAACATTTTCAGGTAAAGAAAAAACATATCAATCATGGCACGGGGTACCAAAGGTAAAGCTTGAAAATGATAGGGCCGGCATGGAAAACCTGGTAATTATGGATGGCTGGTCGGCACAGGAAGCTGAGAATTTGTATAAGGCAAACTCACGAACTTTTAATCGTTATGTTTATAATAATCAAACCGATAATTATCAGCAGGATCATTACCAGTTTCATCTATCACAAAAATTATCGGATGGGTTTTATTTGAATGGGGCTTTGCATTATACACATGGAAAAGGGTACTATGAATCGTATAAGTACAACCAAAAATTTACAAAATATGATTTTCCGTTTACTGAGGTAAGTGTTAATGGTGTAACTGTGAAGAAAACCGATTTAATAGCCCAAAAATGGCTCGATAATGATTTTTACGGATTAACCGCATCAGCAATTTATAAAAAGGGCAAAGTAAGTACTGTTGTTGGTGGGGCATGGAACCGCTATATTGGCGACCATTATGGTTTTGTAATTTGGTCGGCAGTTAATGCGGGTCTTCCCAAAAACTACAGATGGTATTTAAATGATGGGATTAAAACTGATTTCAATTATTTTGCCAAAACAACAATAAATCTATCTGAAAAATATAGTTTGTATGGAGATCTTCAGGCAAGGCATATTTCATACGAAATTGAAGGTGATCATGATGATGGGACCGATTTAAGCCTTTCAACAAAATTTAATTTTTTTAATCCCAAAATTGGATTTAATTACTCTTTTAATCCCGGGTCAAGATTTTATGCATCAGTAGCAGTTGCAAACCGTGAACCAACAAGGAGTGATTTCAGGGATGCTGATTTTGGAAATGAACCCAAATCAGAGAAACTTACCGATTATGAAACAGGTATTGAATGGACAGGAAAAACCTGGGATGTACAGTTAAACATATTTTATATGGATTATAAAGACCAGCTTGTTTTAACCGGGAAAATTAATAACGTTGGGGCTCCAATTACTGTTAATGTTCCTGATAGCTATCGGAAAGGACTGGAACTGTCGGGGCAAACAAAACTTAATAGCTGGTTACAATGGGGCGGAAATGTTGTTTTATCATCAAATAAGATTAAGAATTTAACCGAATATGTTGATAACTGGAGCTGGGACAAAAATGACCCTGAAAATGCAGATAACGGGCCCAGACAGTATGTTAACAGGCTGGGCACAACAAACATTGCTTTTTCGCCCGAAATTACTATGGCCAGCTGGTTTGAAGCAGTGGCATTCAAAACTTTAAAGGTAACCTTAAATTCGCGTTATGTTGGAAATCAGTTTATTGATAATACTTCTGATAAATCAAGGAAAATTGATGATTATCTGGTTAACGATTTAATTTTGCGCTACACAATTAAAACAAAAAGTAAACTTGAGATTGAACTAGGTAGCCAGATTAATAATTTATTAAATACCAAATATATATCAAACGCCTGGGTGTATAGCTATGTTTATGGCGGTACCCGTGGTGTTTTGGATGGATATTTTCCACAGGCAGGCACACATTTTATGGGCCAGGTATTGGTGAAATTTTAGAATAAACAAAATGTAAAAAACAAATTGCCATTTGTGTACTAAAAGGCATTAACATATGATCTTCATTATGTTAATGCCTTTTTATTATTTCTTCTTTTTTGTGCTAAAAAGTTCAATGTAGCCCGAGGTTTTAATATAGTTCTCTTTATCTTCTCCCCACAACCCTAATTTTTCGGCTTCATTTTTAAGGTATTGATACCTTCTTGACTCTTTGGGAAGATTTTCCAACATTTCAGCATTAATTAAATTAATATGTGGAACAGCTGAAAGGCTTTTTAGCTCGTTAGTTGAGATGTTTAATGTATCAGCATTTGTTGAACTAATATAATAAGCATAAAGTTTTTCAATATTCAATCTGTATTGATTAAACGCAACAGGATCAATATTATGGATTATTTTTGATGATTTAGTTCCACAAACCAGGTAAAAACCGTTTTTCCCGGTAAATATCTGTCCATTATTAAAATCAGTATCTTCAATTTCAGGGAACAGAAAATACATCTTCTTTTCAGTAAATTCAATAGTATCCCCAACTGCAGGGTGTAAAGCAACAACCTTATCCTGTGAAAATACAGATAATTGATAAAGGAAATAAACAGCTATTAAATAATATAATCTCATGGTTATTAAGTTTGGGTTATTTTATAGGTGATCAATTTTACAAATAATTATTGGTTTCTTGTTACGTTCTCAAATTCCTTCCATAAATTATCATCCTTAGGTACCGGGGCAATAATTTCAACCGGTTCATTTTTTACGGGGTGAGAAAAACTTATTTTCCTGGCATGGAGTGATATGCCCCCATTGGCATTTGAACGGGGAAACCCATATTTTAGGTCACCCCTTATTGGTGAGCCAATTTTGGCCAATTGACACCTTATTTGGTGGTGACGGCCTGTTTTTAAATCTACCTCCAAAAGATGATATTTTGCGGCACTGGAAATATGGCGGTATGTCAAAACTGCTTCTTTTGCCCCGGAACGCATTTTTGGAAATGCATACGACTTGTTTTTATTACTGTCCTTAAGTAAATAATGGGTTAAGGTAGCTTCATCTTCAAGGGGTAGTTCTTTAACAACTGCCCAATATGTTTTTTTTATTTCTTTGTTCTGAAACATTTGGTTTAACCGTGTAAGAGCCTTGCTGGTACGGGCAAAAAGGACAACTCCTGTTACAGGGCGGTCGAGCCGGTGGGCAATTCCAAGGTAAACATCGCCCGGCTTATTATATTTTTCTTTTATATAATCTTTAACCCTTTGGCTCAGGGTTTCATCACCTGTTTCA
Organism: Marinilabiliaceae bacterium; assembly: GCA_037439945.1. Lineage (GTDB taxonomy): Bacteria > Bacteroidota > Bacteroidia > Bacteroidales > Marinilabiliaceae > CALEUX01. The sequence goes on along the minus strand of JBBIVA010000160.1, from coordinate 1,359 downwards.
TCGCCCTGCACAAGGTCTGACCCTGTTTTGTTTATAGCTATAATGTGATTGTCTTCGTATAGTATTTCTAATTTCATTGTTGTGCATTTAACTGTATAATTTTCACTATGCCTTTACCGTGTTCCGGCATCTCACAAATCTTTCTAATACTGCTCTTTTTCGTTGGGGAAGTCTTTGGTTTTAACATCCTGAATGTAATTGCCAACTGCACCATGTATTTCGGCATACAGGTTATGGTAACGACGTAAAAAACGTGGTGAAAATTCCTGGTTAATACCAAGCATATCGTGTAAAACCAAAACCTGCCCGTCAACACCACCTCCGGCACCAATGCCAATTATTGGAATATGCAATTCTGATGCAACACGACTTGCCAGATTGGCGGGAATTTTCTCAAGCACAATAGCAAACACACCGGCATCCTGCAACATATGTGCATCTTCAACCAGTTTTTTGGCTTCCTCTTCCTGACGGGCCCTAACCGTGTAGGTTCCGAATTTATGTATAGATTGGGGAGTAAGCCCCAAATGACCCATAACGGGTATACCCGCCGAAAGGATTCGCCTAACTGATTCAATAACCTCCCTGCCTCCTTCAAGTTTAACGGCATCGGCTGCCGTTTCCTTCATAATACGGATGGCTGAAACAATAGCCTCTTTACTATTTCCCTGGTAAGTTCCAAAGGGCATATCAATTACTACCATGGCACGGTGTACAGCCCGCACTACCGATGCTCCGTGGTAAATCATCTGCTCCAGGGTAATTGGAAGTGTGGTTTCCCATCCGGCCATAACATTGGCAGCCGAGTCGCCCACCAGAATCACATCAATCCCGGCCTTATCAACAATGCGGGCTAACGAATAATCGTAGGCGGTTAACATGGCTATTTTTTCGCCCTTCATTTTCATTTCGCTCAACACATGCGTGGTGATTTTTTTGGGGCGCTCCATTGCTGTTGACATATTGTTTGGTTCTTAAACTTGGCGCAAAGTTAAGAATAAAATGGGGGAATAGAAGGGGTTAGTTTTTAATACTCATGTTCAATTAGTTTTTTATGTATGGCATACTTTGTTTTAATAAAGATTGGCTGTTGGCACGGTGTTTAAAATAAGTATGTTAAGAAATTATGAACATTGATGTTTTGAGATTACTCCTTATTGTTTTTTTATTTTTAATTTATTTTCTTGCAATTAATTGATTTTTAAATACCCCCAAAGCCTGCATTGGGATTAGATGCAGGAAAACCTAACTCAAAAATTATAAATTATGAGCAAAAGATTTTTACGAAAAAAGGGATGGTTCTCTTCTCTTCTCTTCTCTTCTCTTCTATATGTTTTATTAATTACTTCCTGTAATGAT
>JBBIVA010000159.1:0-6202 GCA_037439945.1 Marinilabiliaceae bacterium | reverse complement strand
TGCATTTACCCCAGTTAGTAGCAAAAACCTGGCTCGATTCTATTAAAGATAAACCAGGGTTATTTTCAAATCCCTTTATTTTTACTGAAAAAATGGAGAAAAGAGTTTTTTACTTTAGTAATAAAAACAGCGGAATTTAATTCATAGTTAGGGTAATAGGTTTATTGATTTCAGGCATTTTAATAAGCCTTGTTTATCCACCCAATAACTTCTCCGTCAATATCGGTAATATCTAATTTATGTGAACAGATTGAATTAGGTTTTTTAGATTTAAATTTCCCTTTTGGCTATTCCCTCTTAAGATTAACTCCAACTTCAAACCGTGTTTTGGTGGCAGATTTTAATGCTGCAAATTGTTTTTGCCTTTGGGTTGAATTACAGCGCTGATTATTGATTTGGAATGCAATGAAATAATGACTTAGCCGGGTTTTTTATCAAAGAGTTTGATTCTTTGGCCAAACCCGAATCTTATTCCTTGTTCTTATGTTCATTTAGACTTGCAAATCATCGGATTAGAGAAAAACTTTCTTTTAAATATTAAACAATTTCCCCATGTTTTTCTAAGTTGCGAGTATTTTTCCTAATGATTAAAAAATGATTTTATGAACTGCATTTGCTACGCCGATCTTCGGTTCAAAATGTATCTTTGACATATTGGTAACAGCATTGCCTCAAAATTGCGATGAAACTTGTGTATTGTGAATTGCTTTCAAAATGTATCTTTGACATATTGGTAACAGCTTTATAGATATCGGATAATTATGTCATATAATGTTGATTCCGTTACGAATTTTTAAAACTCCTGTAATTTACACTAAGCTTGGAATTATAATTGTCGGGTTTTTACAGAAATAGGTAGTGTGCAAAATTGTTATTAATGAGAGTAATTGTTTTTACATGCCTGTTAATTAGCTGTTTGCAACTTACTGGTCAGGAAGCAGTCAGGTTTAGCGGCCAGGCATCAGCATGGACCAATATAAACAACGGTTCAGGTTATCCGGTATGGGTAGGAGGAAGATATTTGCCGCAGGTTAACATATCATTTAATCCCGGTAAAAGAAATGAAATTGATTTTGAAGCATCATCAAATATAAATGGACTTTCGGGTATAACTCCTTTTGATTCAATAAGCGGTGAAGGCAGAATAAGGGCTTACCGTTTATGGCTTAGGTATTCCACTAATCAGTTTGAGTTGCGGGCGGGTTTACAAAAAATAAATTTCGGATCGGCTACCATGATACGTCCATTAATGTGGTTTGATCAGGTTGATCCCCGCGATCCTGTTCAATTTACTAATGGTGTTTGGGGATTATTGGGCCGTTATTATTTTTTGAATAATGTAAATATTTGGTTTTGGATGCTCTATGGTAACGAGAATCCCAAAACCTGGGAAATTGGTTTTACTAATAATAGACAACCTGAATGGGGTGGCCGGTTTCAAATCCCTGCTTCAAATGGAGAAATGGCCCTTACATTTCATTATAGATTAGCTGATACACGAAAATTAATTAATGATGAATCGATTTTTTCAAAAAACCCTGAAAACCGGTTAGGTATAGATGGCAAATGGGATGTTGGGGCAGGTTTGTGGTTTGAAACAGTATGGATTAACAAAAAGTATAAAACAGGTGAATATACCAATCAGCATTTGCTTACCTTGGGTGCAGATTATACCTTTAGGGTTGGACAGGGAATAACAGGAATTGTTGAACACCTGTTATATAACAAAAGTATTAACCCTTTCAGCTTTAATAAAACTATTTCTTTAACAACAGCATCAGTTAGTTACCCCCTCGGCTTACATGGAAATTTAAGCTCAATGATTTATTATGACTGGTATAATAATAGTTTTTATAAAATGGCTACATTTAGTCATCAGTTAAAATCATTCTCATTTTATTTTATGATTTACAGTAATCCTGAAAAAAATAACCCTTTAACTATTAATGAAAGCAATTCACACCTGTTTAATGGCAATGGATTACAATTAATGGTTGTGTTTAATTATTAATTTATTGCTTAAAATCTTATTTTTAGTGGAGCTGAAATTTTCAGGGGAAATAAAAGATAAAAAATGGAAAACAATTCAATAATTTCAACATCGGGGCTTATAAAAAAGTTTCCAATAGGGAAGGGTTATTTTACAGCCTTAAAAGGTATTGATATTAATTTTTCAGAAGGAGAGTTTACCGGATTAATTGGTCCCAGTGGGTCAGGAAAAACTACACTTTTAAATATTTTAGGTTCACTTGATATTCCTTCCGAGGGTTCTGTAAAGGTTCTTGGTTATTCAATCGGGGATTTATCATCGAGCGAATCGGCCCGGTTAAGAAAACAAAAGCTTGGGTTTATTTTTCAGAGTTATAATCTTTTAGCAGTTCACAATGTTTTCGAGAATGTTGAATTCCCATTGTTATTGCTCAAAATTCCTCATAATGAAAGAAAAAAAATGGTTATCGAAGCACTTGAATGGGTAGGTTTATCGGACAAAACATATTCTAAACCTCCCCAATTGTCGGGTGGTGAATGCCAGAGAGTTGCTATAGCACGGGCTATGGTTAAAAAGCCATCAGTTGTGCTGGCTGACGAGCCCACGGCCAATCTTGATGCTGCAAATTCGCATCATATAATACAAACTATGGAAAAGCTGTGTAAAGAACTTAAAACAACATTCATATTTGCAACCCACGACGAAAAAGTTATAAAATATTTGCACAGGAAAATATTTTTGTTGGATGGAAAGATTGACAGAGTTGAGAATGTCAAACATGGTAAAAATTAAACCTGGTGTAACACTGTACTGATATTTTTTAAGCTGCTCAGCAATTGATAAAATAATAAAGTAAAAACATATATCGAATGTTTTTAGCATTCAGGCTTGCATATAGGAACCTGATTGGAGCAGGACTTCGAACCTGGCTCAATGTAATAGTTTTGTCTTTTTCGTTTGTAGTTATTATTTGGATGCAGGGACTGCTTATTGGGTGGGATCATCAGGCTAAAAATGATATCGAAAAGTGGGAAATAGGGCAGGGTCAGTTTTGGCACAACAACTATGATCCATACGACCCATTTACCTTTTCTGATAGCTATGCACCCTTACCTGAAAATTTCAACGTTTTTATTGAAAGTGGGCTATTAGTACCGGTGTTGGTTACACCTGGGAGTATTTTTCCTGAAGGTAGAATGCAATCGGTAACAATAAAAGGAATTCCTAAAAATCAGAATCTTTTGAGTTTACCAACCTATAAGTTAGATACTTTAACTGATGCAATTCCTGTAATTATTGGAATTAACATGGCCCGTAAAAGCCATCTTAAAAGAGGTGATATAACAACTTTAAGATGGCGCGATAAAATGGGGACATTTGATGCTGCCCAAATAATTGTTGCTGATATTTTTGCAACAAATGTTCCAGCTGTTGATGCAGGCCAGATTTGGATTGATATTGAGGTTTTGCGAAATATGATGCTTTTGCAAAATCAAGCAACCTTCATCACTTTTGGAAAGGATTATATAGTAAATCATATTCCGGATAATTTTATTCTGAAAACAAAAAGGGAGTTAACTGCCGAAATTGATGAAATGATTAAACTAAAATCATCCAGCCAGCCGGTGTTTTATTTTGTATTGTTGTTGCTTGCCATGCTTGCAATTTTTGATACACAGGTTTTATCAATATTCAGAAGACAAAAGGAGATTGGAACATACGTTGCCCTGGGTTATACGCGTAAACAGGTAGTTTTATTATTCACAATTGAAGGGGCAATGCACGCAGTGTTGGCTGCAATGCTGGCAATGGTTTATGGTATTCCTTTTTTTATATGGCAATCAAAATCAGGATTTACAATTCCAATGGATGCCAGCGAATTTGGTCTTGCAATGGCACAAACGCTGTATCCGGTTTATAACGCGGGGCTGGTAATAGTAACTACTTTAATAGTTTTTTTAACTACCACAATAGTTAGTTACTGGCCGTCTCGTCGTATTGCAAAAATGAATCCTACGGATGCTTTAAGGGGGAAAATTCAATGATTAGGTTTTTATTTAAAGGATTAATTCGTGATCAAAGCAGGAGCCGCCTGCCAATAATTGTGGTGGCAATAGGAGTTATGCTTACAGTATTTATGCATGCCTATATAACAGGTATGTTAAATGACACTATCGAGATGAATGCCCGTTTCTTTACCGGTCATGTTAAGGTTATTACAAAGGCTTACGAAGAGAATATTGATCAAAACCCAAATGATTTGGCTTTAATTAATACCCCACCACTTTTAAATGAGTTAAACAACAGGTTTAAGGATGTAATTTGGGTTGAACGAATTCATTTTGGCGGATTAATTGATGCTCCCGATTCTGTTGGATAAACAAGGGCGCAAGGTCCTGTAATGGGAATGGCAGTTGATTTAATGGCCGAATCAAATGATGAGATAAACAGACTGAATATTGCCAAATCGTTGGTAAGGGGTAACCTCCCCCGGAAATATAATGAGGTACTGATTAGCGATTTCTTTTCACGTAAGTTAAATGTTAATCCCGGAGATGAGGTTACATTTATTGGTTCAACAATGTATGGAGGCATGGCTTATTACAATTTTGTTGTTTCCGGTACCCTATCATTTGGCGTAATGGCACTCGACAGGGGAACAATAATTGCTGATATTGAAGCAGTAAGGGAGGCTTTAAACATGGAAGGTGCTGCTGGTGAAATTTCTGGTTTTCTGGCAGATGGTTATTATTCTTCAAAAAAGGCCGGTATTTTAACAGCTGAATTCAATGGGGAAATCTCAGATGCATCTGATGTTTTCTCACCTGTAATGGTTAGGCTTGAAGATCAGGCAGGGATGGACGTTCTGGTTGATCTTTCAAAAAGTATGGTCGCTATAGTTTCCGGAATTTTTATTATTGCAATGTCACTGGTTTTATGGAATGCAGGGTTATTAGGTGGTTTGCGGAGATATGGTGAAATAGGCATTCGATTGGCCATGGGCGAAGAAAAAAAACATGTTTTTTTATCAATGATTTATGAGTCGGTAATGATTGGTGTTGCCGGGTCGGTTATTGGCACTTCTTTTGGACTTTTTTTTGCATGGCTGCTTCAAACAAAGGGTATTGATATAAGTTCAACCATGAAGGGAACATCAATGATGGTGCCATCAGTAATCAGGGCCAGAATTTCAGCGCCCGATTTTTACATTGGGTTTCTGCCCGGAGTTGTTTCAACATTAATAGGTACGGCCCTGGCCGGAATTGGAATATTTAAGAGACAGACAGCCAAATTGTTTAAAGAATTGGAAGCTTAATTTTTAAAAGAGTTCTAAGTGTTGTTTTACCAAATGCAAATAACTAAATAAAATGAAACGGTTAGCTTTTATTGCTATGGCAGGCATTTGCCTTATTTCTTTCACAGGTGATGAAGCAGGTGATATATTAAGAAAAGTGGAGGCAAACATGAATTCCGAAAACCGGATATTTGAGTCAACAATAATAATTCATGGTCAAAGAACAAGCCGTACAATTACATCAAAGTCCTGGAGCGTGGGTGTTCATAAATCTTTTACCGAGTATCTTTCTCCGGCACGAGAAATGGGCGTGAAAATGCTTAAACTTGAAAATCAATTGTGGATTTATTCACCTTCTACCGACCGCATAATGCAGATTTCAGGTCATATGCTGCGCCAGCCGGTTATGGGCTCCGATCTTTCTTACGAGGATATGATGGAAGACCGAAAACTAACCGAATTGTATAATGCATCATTGGTGGGAATGGAAAAATTCAACGATCGGGATTGCTATGTGATAAGCCTTACAGCAAAATCAGAAAATGTTGCCTATTATTCACAAAAAATGTGGGTTGATAAGGAAATTTTTGTACCGTTAAAGCAGGATTTATTTGCAAAAAGCGGTCAATTATTGAAGCGCCTTGAAATGAAAAATATTATAAAGGTTGACGGCCGCTGGTTTCCAACTACATTAATTTATAAAGATATGTTGAAGCAGGGCGGAGGTACCGAATTCACAATTTCAAACATAAAATTTAATCAGGATATACCCGAGCATATATTTAGCAAGGCTGCGTTAAAAAAATAAAATATAAATTCAGTTTAACCCTACCGAATGATAAGTACAGGCTGCTTTATAAAAGCTTAATTTGTAAGCATTTCTGATTACAAATTTTTAGTTTTTCTTTAGCGATTTG
>JBBIVA010000158.1:0-6214 GCA_037439945.1 Marinilabiliaceae bacterium | reverse complement strand
GTAATCATAAATGCTTACAAATTAAGTTTTTCTAAAGCAGCCTGTACCGACTATTCGGTAGGGTTAATCCCGGCTAAGTCATTAGTTCATTGCCTTTCTAATGACTAATCCGGGTTAAAATAACCCGATAATTTATTATTACTTTTTTAAGCATTAATAATATATATATCAAAATTAAAATAAAAATGTCGTAGAGGAAAACTAAATCTTCTGTTTGCAGCAATGAACAATGCTTATAATACCCATGTTTTATTTGATTAAAGGATTTTTTCTTATTTTTGAGACTGAATAATCAAACTGATAAAAATCATAATCCTGCTATGACATTTGATATTGAAATGATTAAAAGGGTTTATGCCCAAATTGGTAATAAAGTGAATAAAACCAGGGAATTACTTGGACGACCACTAACCTTATCTGAAAAAATTTTATACTCCCATCTTACTGATAAATTACCCCTGACACCTTTTATCAGGGGGAAATCCTATGTAGATTTTGCTCCTGACAGGGTTGCCATGCAGGATGCAACAGCCCAGATGGCCTTGTTGCAATTTATGCAAGCCGGGAGAAAAACCGCTGCTGTTCCTTCAACTGTTCATTGCGATCATTTAATATTGGCAAAAGACGGAGCATCAGCAGATTTAAAAAGCGCACTAAATTCAAGTAAAGAGGTTTTTGATTTCCTTTCTTCAGTTTCGAATAAATATGGTATTGGATTCTGGAAACCCGGGGCCGGGATTATTCACCAGGTTGTTTTGGAAAATTATGCCTTCCCCGGAGGAATGATGATTGGGACAGACTCTCATACAGTAAATGCTGGTGGACTGGGAATGATTGCCATAGGGGTAGGTGGTGCCGATGCTGTTGATGTTATGGCAGGGATGCCATGGGAATTAAAGTTTCCTAAATTAATTGGCGTTAAATTAACAGGAAGGCTTAACGGATGGACATCGGCTAAGGATGTGATTTTGAAAGTGGCCGGAATTCTTACTGTAAAAGGAGGTACCGGCAATATTGTTGAGTATTTTGGTGAGGGGGCCTTAAGTATTTCATGTACCGGTAAGGGTACAATTTGCAATATGGGAGCAGAAATTGGAGCCACTACATCTACTTTTGGATATGACAAAAAAATGGAAGAGTACCTTGTGGGTACCGGTAGAAAAGATGTAGCGGATTTAGCCGGCTCCGTAAAAGAACATCTGACAGGAGATGCAGAAGTATATGCCAATCCTGAAAAATATTTTGATCAGGTTATTGAAATTAACCTATCTGAGCTTGAACCCCACATTAATGGGCCTTTTACCCCGGACCGTGCAACCCCACTTTCAAAATTTGCCGAAGAGGTTATTAAAAATAAATGGCCCAAAAATCTTGAAGTTGGTCTTATAGGGTCATGCACAAACTCATCATACGAAGATATTTCCAGGGCTGCATCGGTAGCGCGACAGGCCGTTTCAAAAAAATTGAAAACAAAAGCAGAATTTACTATCACACCAGGATCAGAACAAGTAAGATATACTGTTGAACGCGATGGCTTTCTTACCGATTTTGACAAAATTGGAGGTGTAGTTCTTGCAAATGCCTGTGGCCCTTGTATTGGTCAGTGGGCACGTCATACCAAAGATAATTTAAGGCCCAATTCAATTATTACTTCATTTAACAGGAATTTTGCAAAACGTAACGATGGTAACCCAAATACCCATGCTTTTGTTGCTTCACCTGAAATTGTTACTGCATTTGCAATTGCCGGTGATTTAACCTTTAATCCTGTTACCGACAAATTGATGAATGAAAATGGTGTGCCAGTAATGCTGGATGAACCTAAGGGGCTTCAATTTCCACCAAAAGGTTTTGATGTTAAGGATGCCGGCTATCAGAGCCCGGCTGTTGACGGAAGTACTATTGAAATAAAGGTAAATCCTGAATCAGACAGGTTGCAATTGTTGGAACCCTTTGATGCATGGGATGGTAAAAATTTTACCGGATTAAACCTTCTGATAAAAGCAAAAGGAAAATGTACCACCGATCATATTTCTATGGCAGGGCCATGGTTAAAATACAGGGGTCATCTCGATAATATTTCGAATAATATGCTAACGGGTGCTGTTAACATTTTCAATGATAAAACCGATAGTGTTAAAAACCAGATTACCGGCCAATATGAATCAGTACCAAAAGTACAAAGGGATTATAAGGCCAAAGGAATTGGTTCAATAGTGGTTGGAGACCACAATTACGGCGAAGGTTCATCACGGGAGCATGCTGCCATGGAACCCCGTCATTTAGGAGTTAAAGTAGTTTTGGTTAAAAGTTTTGCCCGAATTCATGAAACCAACCTGAAAAAACAGGGAATGCTTGCTGTTACATTCGAAAAGGAGCAGGATTATGATAAAATTATGGAGGATGATACTTTTAATTTTACGGACCTTGAAACATTTTCTCCTGAAAAGCCATTAACAGTTGAAATTGTACACAAAAATGGAAGTTCAGAAAATATTATTGTTCTTCATTCATACAATCTACAACAAATTGAATGGTTTAAAGCCGGTTCTGCCCTTAATCTTATTAAACTTCAAAATAAATAATTAAACCGGATGGCCGGTATAGGCTGCTTTAGAAAAGCTTAATTTGTTAGCATTATTGATTACAAATATTTAGTTTTTCTTAAGCGGCTTGTCAAAATATAAGTCACATAATCAACAACTTAAGACTAATAATTTCTAATAACTGCCATTAGAAAAACAGGCTAAAAACAAATTTGGGATTAATATAAAAAGAGGGTGTCTGAAAACCCCGGAACACCCTCTTTTTATTTGTACAAATACCGTATAGTTTCCTAAAATATTCAATTCTCCAACGCTTTCAAAAACTTTTCTGGCGGCCTCGGTTTACAACAGATTGTTGACCAATAATAATTTGTATTACTATTAACCCTGAATGTTAATTTTGGTCAACCCTGCTTTGCGGGCTGCGCTAATGGCGTTTTTGTACTCAACCGGGGTTATGGCCCGTGAAATTAACGGATAGTCACCAGCCTTAAAAGTAGGTCGGTATTGCGACATGATATTTATATAGGTATCTTTTGGAAGATTTTCCCCTATCCACTTCATTACCATTTCTGATGATGAAATATTATTGGGCATTACCAAATGCCTTACCATTAAGCCCCTGCTTATAAGGCCACTACTTTCATCAATTTTTGCCACTCCCACCTGCCGGTTCATTTCAATAATTGCTTTTTTTGTTAATTCCGGATATGATGATGCGCCGGGAGAATATTTATCGGCAATTTTTGAATCAAAATATTTAAAATCGGGTAAATAAATATCAACCACTCCATCCAGAAGCCTGAGCATTTCCAGTTTCTCCCATCCGCTTGAATTATAGACTATTGGAATATTCAAACCCCTGGAAGCCGCCAAATCTAGTGCCGAAATTATATGGGGTAAATAATGGCCCGGTGTAACCAGGTTAATATTGTGACAGCCTGTTTTTTGAAGCCTTAGCATTGCTTCTGCCAAATATTTAACTGAACGGCCCTGCCCTTTCCCATAATGGCTAATTTCATAGTTTATGCAAAAAACACAGTGTAATGGGCAGTTTGTAAAAAAAATAGTTCCTGAACCATTTTTCCCAACCAACTCGGGCTCTTCACCATAATGGGGCACTACAGATGATATCTCTAATTCACCATTTGCCTTGCAATCACCACGTTGTCCGGATAAACGGTCAGTATTACATTCACGGGGACAAAGTGTGCATTTTCGCATTATATCAAACAAAACAGTAGCCCTACGTTTTAATTCTCCTGTTTTATGCAGGTTTATATAGGGGGGAATATAATTCATAGTTCCAATACCTATATTCATTGTACCCGGCGCGAAACTTTCGTTAATAAACATAGCATCTTCAGGAAAACCACTTCGATGAAAAATATTATATGATAATCCTAACCCTATAATTTGAAAAAAATTTCGCCTGTCTATTTTTTTAGCAATCAGCATATAATTAATTATTAAGCCTTACCTAATTGTAATTTAACAATTTTCTAAAGGACTTAATTTATGATGAAATGCCACTTTAGTCAAGGAATAACCGGGAAATATCTCGTTACAATTTCTTTAAAACTATTTTAGCATTATCCAACGTTCCAATCTTATGAAAAAAATCGTATAGTTCAGGATAGTTTTCTTTTTTAACAGTACCACCATTAATTATAAATTTTCGGGAGTAGATAACTTTTCCATCCATTTTTTCACATGTAAACGAATAATTTCCAAAAGGGGAATCAACAGTTTCAGATTTTGGAATAAATTCAATTTCAAACCCAGGGGGTATTATAAATTCAGATTGGGCAAAATTTGTCCTATTATAAGGAATTACAACATCAAAAAAACGGTCCTTTTTTGACTGAAAACTGATATTTGATTTATCAATATTATTTAATGGGACAAACATCCTGTTTCCGGATATGTCACCATATTTAGCAGCTTTAAACTTAACATTTAATGTTGCTTCGGGTTTTACATCACCATTGGTAAATATTTCAAACTTTTCAATACTAAGGTTATTAATTGGTAGGTTTTTAAGAAGATAATCTTTTTGATCACTTTCAGGGGCTAATTTCAAATAACCGATTTCACCAAAAAATAAGCCATTTGATTTAATGTGTAAATTCCCCAATGCATTACCATCACTTGCAATTTCAACAACAAACTTTTTTTGAAAGGTATTATCAGCAGCTGAGTAATTTGGCATATTTATTAAATGGCCACCATCATCAGAAATCAACAAAGCCTTTCGGTTAGCATTACCCGAACCTACATAGCCAAATGGTGAGTGGGGGTTGGTACATTCAAGCCAAATAGTATCATTTGCAAGGGGTACAGTAAGAATTACATGGTTTGCCTCTGTAAATGACGGCAAATCCAGTAGTTTTATCTTGGATGAACCGGCTCCAATTACAGTATAATTTGAAGGTATTCCAATGGATTTTAAAAGAGCTGCAGTATAATTACTTAAAGCTTTACAGTCACCATAACCATACTTATCAACATCTGAGGCCATCAACGGCTGAAACCCACCAATACCATAGCTTATATTAATATACCTTGTTTTATTCTGCATATACTCATATACAGCCTTTACTTTATCTCTGTCAGTTTGTAAATTATTTGTTATTTCCTTAATTTTTAGAACGGTTGATTCCGGTAATATCATCCTTCCCTTTAATAAATTTGAACTCCATAACCCCAGTGAATTCCAAGATGATAATTCACCGGTTGACCCATCAAATTCGAATTTACCGGGTACCAGTAGTATATGAGGCAGCCAAGACCTCGAGTCAGGCATATAACTTTCACTTTTAAAAGCCTGTAAATTCTTAATAGTCCAATGGTGCACATCCAAATTTCTGGAGTTGGATTCCTTTTTATAACCAAATGAATAGTTAAAACTTCTTACCTTAAAATCCAGGTTTGGTGGGGTAATAAATTTCAGGCTTGCTTTCTGAACAGCAACCCCAATACCATCTGCCGGATACCAACTTTCGATATGAAGGTGACCAGAATAACTTATTTCATAGTCATATTCAACTGTATATGGATAATCCTTAACATTTGGTGAATAAACCTTAATTCTGTTATCGCTAAAAAGCTCAACATCTGAATAATTAGATGTATCATAAAAATCACTTGGTTTTATTGTCCTGGTTAATGCCCCTGCTGAGTTATAAATACGTCCACCAACGCTAATAACCTTTGATTGTTTATCGTAGGGGATAAAAATGCGGGCATCATAATCACCCTTTTTGTTTATCACAGTTATAGCAATAAAAATTTTATGAGTCATTTTACTCAATGATGAACGTTCAATTTCGGTGTTATAAACTCGAATTATAACATCAGCATTTTTCTTTAAAGAATCAGGAATAATTGCATACTCCGGTTTAAGTTTTTGTGCGTTTGTGGCAAAACAAACCATAAAGAAAAAAAACAGAACTATGATTTTTGAATATATAAATCTCATATAAGGATTTTAGAGTTACAAACCAATTTAAACTTTTTTTGCAATGAATAAAAAAGAAAATCCGGCTGCGATAATTGACAGGCCAGATTTTCAATTAATAAGACTTCTAAATATCGACCCTTTTTAATACAATTTTCTCATTATGTTTATTTACAATCGATTCGAATATTCCCTTTATGCCTAAGTA
>JBBIVA010000157.1:6177-6242 GCA_037439945.1 Marinilabiliaceae bacterium | reverse complement strand
CATTATCTAATTGCATTTATGAGTGTTTACACAATCTTTTTTATACTACCAAAAAGATCATCTTC
>JBBIVA010000157.1:0-6077 GCA_037439945.1 Marinilabiliaceae bacterium | reverse complement strand
CCGACAATCTCTCTTTGATTGGTTTGTGACTCAGCTGGGATTCGAACCCAGGACCACTCCCGATAAATCGGGATGCTCTGCCTTATTTATTAACTATAATTAATTCTTCAATAAAGGTTTTGGATTTTCTTCTCTTTAAATAGCTTTCCCTTTTTATTGCAATTTCCTTTTTTTCAAAATTCTCTTGGTAAACCAATTCCCATGGAATTTCATGGTCGGTGTATTTTCCTTTAATCCGGTTATGCTCACTTATCCTGCGAGCCATATTAGTAGTATAACCAATATAATAACTGTTTCTTGTTTTACTATACAATATATAAACAGTAAACATTTGCTAAATATTATAAAAAAAGAGAGATCATCTTCCCGACAATCTCTCTTTGATTGGTTTGTGACTCAGCTGGGATTCGAACCCAGGACCCCATCCTTAAAAGGGATGTGCTCTACCTGCTGAGCTACTGAGTCAATATTTTTAAACCTTTTCCTTTTCAACCTATTACCCAGTACCACTCCCGATAAATCGGGATGCTCTACCTGCTGAGCTACTGAGTCAATATTAATATTACATCTTATCCTTTAATAATACAAAATCATTCATTGCGCTTTTCAGAAATAAATATTTTCGGACAAATGCGGTGCAAAAATAGTTTGTTATTTTTAAAATCACAACACAACAAATCTAAAAAAATGATATTTTTTCTTGTTTTTACATAGGTTACCCATGTAACATTCGGGTTTATAGAATTTTGAGCATGTATTTTTTTTTGAATTTATTCTCTATTATTGTAACTTTAATAAAAAGTGGGTAAAACTTTATGAATATGGTTTAATTTAGACATTTATGGACGGGAATGTTAGAAAACCATCATTTGCAGGTAAGTTTTATGATGAAGACCCTGGAAAGCTTACTAATTACCTTAATAAACTATTCCTGAAAGCCAGTCCTGCTGAATCAGTTGAATCAGTTTCAGCATTAATCCTTCCCCATGCCGGGTTTGCTTTTTCAGGTCAGGTGGCGGCATCGGGTGTTAACCAACTGAACCCCGAATCTGTTTACAAAACTGTTTTTCTTATTGGTGCAAGTCACAGAATGGGGTTTGATGGGGCTTCAGTTTTTAGGGGTACCGGGTTTTTAACCCCATTAGGTGAAATACCTATTGACACTGAAACAACTCAAGAATTAATAACCTCCTCTCCATTTTTTGGTTATAACCTGCAAAGTCACATTGATGAGCACTCTTTAGAAGTTGAATTACCCCTTTTACAATTTCATTTAAAATATCCTTTTCAAATTGTCCCAATTTTAATTGGTACACGTAATTTATCAACATGCCAAATAATTGCACAAACATTAGAAAGGTATTTTAATGATGATAATTTGTTTATCATTAGCACAGATTTTTCACACTATCCAAATGACAAGGATGCCCGAATTATTGATAAAGAAACTTTAGATGCCATTTTGAGTAATAACCCTGATAAACTATTGAATACCATCAACAAACATGAATGTGAAAAAATACCTGGCCTTGTAACATCCCTTTGTGGTTGGAGTGCCGTGCTAACCTTATTATATATAACCTGTAAAAACGACAACATAAAATTCCATCCTGTAATGTACCAAAACTCGTCTGATTCACCTTTGGGCGACACTAGCCAGGTTGTTGGTTATTATTCATTATTTGTAACAAAAAAGGACAATATCGCCATTAAGTTATCTGATAATGATAAAAAATGGCTTCTTAAACTTGCCCGTAAAAAAATAGAAACGGAGCTTAACATTGAATCTATAAATGAACCTGAATCTATCCCTTCAGGTTTAAAAATAAAGGCTGGGGCATTTGTTTCTGTTTATTTGGGTGGCAAACTTAACGGTTGCATTGGTCAGTTAAATGAAAATGAACCATTGTGGAAAATTGTTGAACAATCTGCTGTGTCCGCAGCTTTTAATGATGACAGGTTCCCATCTATTACAAAAAAAGATTTGGAAAGTATTTCGATAGAAATTTCGGTACTTACCCCATTAAAGAAAATTGAAAGTTTAAATGAGCTGATTCCAGGTAAACATGGAATACTTATAAGGAAAGGTGCTAAGCAGGGCACATTTTTACCACAGGTTGCCAAACGAATGAAATGGACAAGAAGGGAGATGCTTGAAAACTGTTCGCGGGATAAGGCAGGAATTGGAACTGATGGTTGGAAAGATGCTGATTTATTTATTTATGAGGCTATAATTTTCAATGATTCAGAGGATTTGAGGAATGACCCATGATGCGCTATACTGGAAGCAAATAAACGGGAAAGTTAAGTGTTTACTATGCCCCCACGCATGTATTATGTCTGAATTACAGGCAGGACTATGCAAAACCCGAAAAAACGTTAATGGAAAACTTGTCACACTGGCTTATGGCAACCCGGTGGCAATTAATATTGACCCAATTGAAAAGAAACCCCTATATCATTTTTACCCGGGAAGCAAAACATATTCTTTTGCAACAAATGGGTGCAATCTTAAATGTTTAAACTGTCAAAACCATTCCATATCGCAATTCCCACCGGCTAATAATGAAATCAGTGGTTATTTGCCTTCAGAAATAGTAAAAAAGGCCGCCGAAAATAAAAGTTTATCCATTTCGTATACATATACCGAACCTGTTGTTTTTTATGAATATGTAACCAATACATCCATTTTGGCCAGAAATGCAGGCATAAAAAACATTATTGTTTCATCAGGATATATTTCTCAAAAACCATTGAAAGAATGGTGCAAATGGATCGATGCTGCAAATATTGACCTTAAATGTTTCGACAATTCTGTTTCGCTAAAATTGAATGGAATAAGATTGTCCCCTGTATTAAAAAGTTTAGTTGATTTAAAAAAAGCCGGCATCTGGCTTGAAATTACCAACCTTATTATCCCGGGGTGGACTGATAGTGTGGTTATGCTTCAAAACATGTGCAAATGGCTGGCTGAAAATGGTTTTGAAAACACACCTCTTCATTTTTCAAGATTTTTTCCATCCTATAAACTAAATATGGTTCAACCTACTCCAATAAATACACTTATAATGGCCTATGATATTGCTAAAACTGCTGGCCTAAAATTTGTATACCTTGGAAATGTAAATACTATGGATTCATCCAATACATTTTGCCCAAAATGTAAACAGGATGTTATTAAAAGGGATGGATACAATGTTTTGGAAATTAACCTTAATAAAAACAAATGTATCAACTGCCAAACGGAAATACCAGGCTGGTTTTAAATGTTTGGTTGCCTTTTTCGATTTTTAATTACGTTTTATGATTTTTATAAATTGGGCTTAATGTGTTTATAATTATGATTAAAAACCAATATATTGAGTTTATAATGAATAAAACCAACACTGTTTCTTCCCAAAATTTACTTTTAATAACACTTGTATATTGCCCAAAATGCATTATAAAATATTACCTTTATGAATTACTAAATTCATATAAAATTGTTTTTTATACCTTAATTCTTAAATCAAAACTTTTGACATAAAGATTGCCTTTTTGCTGAATAACAAACCCATACCAGAACTTATCATTTAGTTAAAAAATAACTTCTTTACTACCCAAAAATTGAAATTCTTAATTAATGAACTTTACAGAGATTAAAAAAAAGAAAAATGCAACCTTTAGTTTAATTGACAGAAAGCGTTTAAAGGAAGCATTGGAAATTATTGGAATAGTTGTAAAAGAAACTCATAGAAGTGATTTAATTGATTCTCATTACAACCTTGAAATGTCATATAAAAGTCTGTTACACTACACGGTTGAAGGGTTTTCAGACCCTGGCAGACAAAAAATATATACCCAGTTTATAATTGACCTGCTTGAACTTGCCGACAAATCCTTTTTGGAACTTTTAACAAAACAGGGTGAAGGGTATTTATATGAATCAAGGAGAAGAATACTTTCGATAAATTCAACATCGTTTAAAGATGTGGTAAATGAAACAATTAACGAATTAAACAAATGGGATTCAGAGAATGGACAAAGTGATTTGGAAATTCCCGTTAATAACTATACAGGGACATTATTGTCAACCCTTTTTGAACATATTCTTACACAGGGGGCAATATGGGATGAGGAAGATGCCCTTAAAAGAATTTTTAATGAAAATTATATCCCATGGCACCAACAATGTATATTCGTGAGTGCCGCATTTATTCAATTACTGCATCATTTTAACATAAAAGGCATTAATTTCTTTATGGGGTTAACAGCCCTTTCAAATGTTCAAATTCAACAACGGGCTTTGGTAGGGTTAATTCTTCTGTTATATAAATATGATAAAAGATTAACCCTTTACCCTGATATAAAGGAACGTTTAACACTGATGCTTGAAAACCACCACTTCCCCACCATCATAATTTCAATTATAATTCAATTAACACGAACTTTAGAAACAGAAAAACTGGCAAAAAAACTCACCGATGAAATACTGCCCGAAGTTGCCCGGATTCACCCAAATTTGCGCAACAGGTTGGACCTGGACAATATTCTGGGAGAAAGTTACCTGGAAGGTAAAAATCCTGATTGGGAGGATATTTTCTCAGATTCCCCCGGCTTATATAATAAACTTGAAGAATTCTCAAAATTACAGATGGAAGGTGCAGATCTTTTTCTGTCAACTTTCAGAATGTTAAAGCATTTTTCATTTTTCAAGAAAACTGAAAACTGGTTTATGCCTTTCTATTACTCAAACCCTGTTATTTCAGAAATACTCAAAAACGAATCTGGTGTTTTCAATAATCCTGATATTATAAAAGGAATGGCCGACTCAGGAGTTTTATGCAACTCAGACAAATACTCATTAATATTAAGCATTCCACAAATGCCAGCGGCTCAAAAAGATATCATGGGGCAAATGTTTGTGGCAGAACTTGGCGCTATACGGGAGATAGAAAAGAATGATGAATTAATTGACTCAGATAAAAATTCTTTAACAGTATCAAACCAGTATATTCAGGATTTATATAGATTTTTCAAGGTTTTGCCCGGGAATAATGCTTTTGAAGACCCGTTTGCCTGGCGTTTGGATTTTCATAATTGTAGCTTTATTGACTCTATGTTTTCAGATAATAGCCCCCTAATTAAACTTGGAGAGTATTTTTTTGAGAAAGACAGGTTTAAAGAAGCATTGGAAGTATATAAATTACTGTCTCAAAAAAGTACACCAACAATGCAGCTTCTGCAAAAAGAAGGTTATTGTCACCAGCAACAAGAAGATTTTGAAAAAGCTCTTCAACTGTACTTACAGGCCGACCTTTTTGACACAAACCAATTATGGAATATAAAAAAAATAGCCCTCTGTTACAGGCATCTTAAAAACCCCGAAAAAGCAATAGAATACTACCTGAAGGCCGAAAAAATTAAACCTGATAATTTGCATACACAGGTAAGTATTGGACATTGCCTGTTTGAAATGAAAAACTATTCTGAAGCTTTAAAGTATTATTTTAAAGTGGGTTACCTCGACCCATTGAACCAAAAAGTATGGAGACCCATAGTTTGGTGCTGCCTGGCCTTAGGTAAATTTGACCAGGCTGAAAAATATTGCATTAAAAATATTGAGAAATCACCTACCCAGCACGATTTTTATAATATGGGGCATATTAAACTATGCCAGGGGAAAAGAAAAGAAGCATTAACCTGGTACCAAAAATGTGTTAAACATCCGGGTTATTCAATGAGGGAGTTTATTGATGCCTTTGAAAATGATTTACCCATGCTGATTGATAAAAATGTTGATAAAGATGACATCCCGATAATGATGGATCAGCTGAGATATTACCTATAATTTAAAAGATAATGCCCTGCCAAAAACCTTTTGTTGAATTATATAGTTATGGGATTTATGAAACCTGGGACCGACTTTCAAAAAAGATCCCAGGGCTGCTTAAAATTACCACCAAAATAGTTATTATTCCGGGAATTGAATTTGGTTATGTTTTAAACCCAAATTTGTCTTTAGCCATTTTTTCTAATGAAAGTCATTAGAAATTAATAGTGTTAAGTTATTGATTACATGCCTTCTATTTTGACAA
>JBBIVA010000156.1:0-6289 GCA_037439945.1 Marinilabiliaceae bacterium | reverse complement strand
CTGTGGCTTCTTCAATAGTTGTTACTACCGAAATTTCAAAAGGTTGCTGAACTCCCTGAGCAAACGAATGGTTTACTGAAGAGATTGTTGTGTAAACAATCTGTCCGACAGTAAAACTGACCGTTCCTCCGCCACCGGAAGTATTACCGCCAGCCGCGGATATAGCCGTCTGTGCATGAAGGCCTGTTATAGCGGGACACGCCAGAAGCGCTGAAGCTAATAATAGACGCCAGTTTCGCATTTTAACCTCCTTATTTAAAGTTAAATAGTTATACAAATTAATAAATACTTTTAAATTGCGATACCCTTATAGTTTTTTCTCTGAATGTGCATTTTCTTCCCAATGAACGCCAACTGTCGCATGGATGATAAAATTTCTTTATTCTCTATTTCAAGCCTGGTTTTTTCAGCTTCCCATACATTAAGAGTTTGCTGAATGAAAAATTTTTGTTGTGACAAGGCTTTTTCAAATTGATTTTTCTTATGAAGATACTCAATTTCAGCTGTTACTCTTGCATTAAAAAGAATCCCAGCCAGCTCAAAATCCTTTTTCAGCATGTTTAATCCCACCTCAATCTCTTCAGTTTTTGCTAAATATTGATTAATCTCCAATTTGTATTTGGACGTAGTAACAAATCTATTATTGCTTAGCAATTCTCCTAAGTCCTTAATAAACAACCTATTGGTCTCTAATATTTTAATCTGCAGCAAAATCTGTTCATCCAATTTTTCCGTTCTAAGAATTACCAAAGTATCACCTTTTTTTACACTCATATCTTCCGCCATAAAAGATTTCAAAACCTGGCCATTTATAGCTGGTTGCAAGTGCAAATTCTCATATTTGGTACGAATAATTCCCCTGCTTTGGGTACTAATATCAACTGATATAATGGGCAATATGAACAATAGAATCAAAATGCCAAGTACAATCGCATAATAAACCCATCTAAAAGTCCTGCTATTGGAAACATAGTGACTTTCGGTTGTGAACTCAATAATTTCAGATGGGAAAAGGTATTGTTGGCTCATTTGCAATTTCTTTTTGATAAAATATTTATTGTATAGGTTGCATATGTTTAGGTACCTGCAAAACCAAAAAACAGTAATAATCAATTAAAGAAAGAAATAACTATAGATGAAACAAGGCTAAAGCATACCTTACCATATAAAAAAATAGTAAATCAAAGCAGTAATACTTTATTTCTGATGAGTATATCACAATAAAATGGAAAAATTACATCTAATTTCCATTTATACGGGGGGATGTACATAATATATTATGGTTAAGGGTTATATTTATGCAAAATAATTTTTTAATTTATTAATGTCAATACTCTATACAAAAAGGAATTTAAAAATCAATAAAATAGTTAAATCAAACAATAACCTTATAATATGCAGATTATGAATAATAGCAGCAAAAAAGAGATAAATAATTTTCTAATGCGTAACTTGTGATTAACAGTTTATTAATTATTATATTCGCATAATTATTCAAACATGCGATACCTTCTAATATTTATAATCACTCTTTTATGCTTCCAAACCTTCGGCCAATATTACTCTTCGGGTTCTGATCCATCAAGGTTGCGGTGGCGACAAATTAAAACTCCAACAGCAAGGCTGGTTTTTGAGAAAAACTTTGAAAAAGAGGCTCTTCGGTTAGCGGCTTTTATTGATAGTGTTGCGCCCCTGGTATCAGCTGATTTAAATCACAGCCCTGCACGCATTAATATTCTTATCCACAATCATACAGGTTATTCAAACGGGTTTGTAACCTGGGCCCCCAGAAGGGTTGAATTATACAGCACCCCGCACCAAAATATAAATTCAATTGATTGGCTTGAACATTTGACCCTGCACGAATACAGACATGTGGTACAAATAAACAAGCTGAATCAGGGTTTCACCAGGGCGGCATCATATATAATGGGTGAGCAGGCAACAGGGCTAGTGCTAGGAATGTATATGCCATTATGGTTTCTTGAGGGCGATGCAATTATTGCAGAAACATCATTAACAAAAAGCGGAAGGGGCAGATCATTTGAATTTAACCAGGAACTAAAGGCACAACTGGTTGACAATGGAATTTACAGTTACGATAAAGCATATTTGGGATCATACAAAAATATGGTACCAAACTATTATAAAATGGGTTATCCGCTTGCGGCCTTGATCCATACTCAAAACGGCAGTGAAGTATGGGAAAAAACAATAAATCATGTAGGGCGTAGTATTTGGGTTCCAAATCCGTTTCACAGAAGCTTAAAGCAAAATACTGGGTTAGGCACAAAAGAAATGTATAACTACCTTTTTAAACAGTTAAGAGATGAATACACATTGGAAGTAAACAAATTAACAACAACAAACTATAAAACTATTGGAGATTTTAATTACGATTATGCACATTTCAAATATCCTGTTGCAATTAGTGATTCCATAATTGTATGTGAACTTAAAGGGCCCGGGCTGCGCCCACAAATTTTAGAAATGGATATTTCTAACGGTAAAACCAAAACTCTTACCTATACAGGAATAAGGGAGATTGAACCAATATCGGCCAACAATGAATACGTTGTATGGTCAGAATTAAAATATCATGCACGATGGGAAAATGAGTCGTATTCAATTATTCGGGGTTACAATTTTAAAACAGGTAAAACTAAGGATATTACAAAAAAAACAAGGTTCTTCTCGCCTTCAATCCATCCATACAAACCAATTATTGCAGCGGTTGAGTCATCAACTGATTACAAATTTTTCGTGAATGTTATTGATGCTGTAAGTGGTAAAGTTATTTCGCGTACTGAATCTCCCGGAAATCAATATATACTAACTCCAACCTGGGATAAAGAAGGTAATACCATTGTCCTAATATTACAGGGGAAAAATGGGAAAGGTATATATCTTTTTAATCCTGACTCATCGAAATGGACAATGGTTAAAGAACCAACATTTGATGAAATAAGGAACCCTGTTAAAAGTGGAAATGATATTTGGTTTTCAGCAAAAGGGGATGTGAGTGAAGAAATTTTTTATCTTAACCTCACTGACAGAAAAATTTCACAAATAACATCATCAAAATTTGGTGCTGCACACCCTGCTGTTTTAAATAATTCAAAAAATATTGTTTACAGCAATTATACAGCTAAAGGATATAGAATAGTTGAAACAACCGGTAAAAATGATTTTTATACTAATACCGACACGTTAAAATCATATATTGACCAATTGGCAAATAAACTTTCAACCCCTCAGCCACAAACATCAATTAAAAAACAAAATATAGATAATTACAAAGTTGAAAAATACAGCAAGCTAAACTTAATTGGTTTACACAGCTGGGCCCCGGTTTTTGCAGATTTGGATGAAGAAAAGGTTTACAGCGGTTTTAACGTTATGTCGCAAAATCTTTTGGGTACCATGGTAATAACTGCCGGCTATAATGCGAATCCTGCCTTCACTACAGAAAAATACCAGTTAAATTTATCATACAGAGGTTTTTTTCCAATTATCGATTTGAATATTAACCTGGGCGATAGTGAAATAAAAAGGTCAGGTCTTTTCTCAAATGCATCTGATACATTCAGGTTGAATATTAACGAACAAATTGACCATCTTTATTTAAAAGCAGGATTAAGAGTACCTCTGGATTTGTCCAAAGGAAAATATATGAGGCAAATAACCCCAGGTATTAAACTTACTTTGCAACAACAAACAGGGTATAGTTATTTAAAAACCTTTTATACCCGGGTAAATAACAGGTTAATACCAACCGGTGGGGAAAAACAGGAAATTGTTAAACCTGTAGATTTTAAGGGTATGGAATATTCCTTTTTATTTTATAACCTGAGAAGAGGTTCATCGCGTGATGTTAATTACCGGATGGGACAAATGGCACAGCTTGTTTACCGAAATACTCCCCTGGGAAATTATAAGGCAGGATCAGTTTTTGGAATTCACACCAGATTATACTTTCCGGGAGTTTTAAAACATCAGGCAATAACTATTGACAATGACCTGCAAATAACAAAAAATGGCGATAAGGCGTATGTATCGGGCAATTATTACCGGTACTACCGGCTCTCAAATTTATTCAGTTATCCACGTGGTTACTCAAGCCTTTACAGTGATAATTTATATACATTCAGATCAACATATCAAATGCCGGTTTTGAACCCCGACATGGCCATAGCAGGATTGGCCTATTTAAAAAGAATAAGATTAAATATTTTTTACGATGCTTCAATTGCCGGATACTCTCTTTTAAGAAAAGACAACATAATTACCGACTCATTCAGAACTACCCCATATTCAGCAGGGGTAGAACTTTTTGCTGATGTAAATTTTTTCAGGTTTATATTGCCATTTAATGTTGGTTATCGTTTTGGATATAAAAATATAACCACATCGGTATTTAATGAGATAATTATAAACACAGGATTTAGGGGATTTTTAGTAAACAAACACTAAATAATATATTCAAAAATTACATTGGTTCAGAACCAATTGCCCCACGGCTGATATCAATTACAGTAATTTCGGGGGGCATGCCAACCCGTGCAGGCATTCCAAGGTATCCTAAACCGCGGTTAACGTATAAATATTTATCACCCTCGCGAAACAAGCCAGCCCATCGCTTTTGAATATATTGTGCCGGGCTCCACCTTATATCACCCTTTTCAAATCCAAACTGCATACCATGAGTGTGCCCTGAAAGTGTAAGGTTATAAAATCCGTGGCCAAGCACCTTTGTATCCCAATGATCGGGATCATGTGACATTAATATTCTGAAGGGGGTATTTTTAATATCATTTGAAGCTTTGGTTAAATCACCTTTTCGCGGATAGGAATTTCTGCCCCAGTTTTCCACACCACCCAGCCCTATTGTTTCACCATTTCGTTCAAGTACAACCGATTGGTTTCTTAAAAGAGTAAATCCAAATTTTCGATGACCATCAATAATACCATCAAAGTTGGCTTCCTTTTCTTCTGATGAGGCCCACCTGCTATAGTTTCCGTAATCATGGTTGCCAAGTATTGAAAACTTTCCCATGGGAGCTTTGAGTTTTCTGAAAACTTCATCCCAGCCCCTCATTTCTCCGGCAAAATTATTAACAATATCACCGGTAAAAAGAATAATATCGGGATGTTCATTGTGGATTAAATTAAAAGCATCGATTAAAGGGCCTCTGTCATTGCCAAAACTTCCCAGGTGCAAATCAGAAATTTGTACAATACGTAAACCATCGAAGGAAGAAGGTAAGTTAGGAAACGACAATCTTATATGTTTTGTGTAAAAGGCATAACGCCCCCTGAAAGCCCCGAAAAGAAGGGTTACGATAGGGGCTGTGGCCATAATAATTCCCACCTGGCTTATAAACTTTCTTCTTGATAAACGCGGATAATGATATTGTTTTTCGGCGTTTTTCTTACTTTTTATAAAGGTTGATAATACTCGTTCACCATAAATAAAAAGCATGAAAACAAATTTTGGGAAAAAGACTAAAATGAATAATAACAGAAAATAGGAAAAATAGTTATAG
The DNA here is from genome assembly GCA_037439945.1 of Marinilabiliaceae bacterium. Taxonomy (GTDB): domain Bacteria; phylum Bacteroidota; class Bacteroidia; order Bacteroidales; family Marinilabiliaceae; genus CALEUX01. Next base: position 743 of record JBBIVA010000156.1, on the reverse strand, counting down.
GTAAGCGGTGAATTGGTAACAGGTATTAAAAACCAGAAAAAAAGAAAACCGGTTATGTAAACTGCCGGCATAATTCCAAAAAGGAAGAAACCAACATTAATCCAAACTTTGCTGTTTAATTTGTTTTTCTTTTTCCACCATTTAAAAAGAGAATAATTTACTACTATACTTAATAATGTTATTAATAGAAATGGAAAGAAATCAAATTTCATTTTTATTCCTGTTTATGTTATTTTAAAACCTTTTCAGGTTTATTTTTATCTCCCCTTTATAATCTCCACCTATAAACGAAGCAAAAAATGTTTATCGATTATTAATAAATAATTGAATTGGCAAAAATCAAAAATCATGCTAAAACTATTTCTGGTAATAATTTACAACACGCATTTTTACTGTTAACAAAACAGTAAGGTTGCATAATTGTTGTGAACTAACATTAAAATTTGGTTTACTTAATAAATTGTTAACAATCACTTTCAATTTATTTTGTTTCCTTGTCTCAATTCTGCATATATATTTAACCCAAATAATCAATAGCAGGTGAAGTATGAGCCGAACTATTTGATTTAATTGGGATAACCCCGATTTAGTGATTGTTTCAATTCCAAATCTTTGGAATTGATTACAAGCACTTTATCGATTACGCATTTTCAAATGCGTAATTTGGGTTTAATTAACAATTGATTGTTGTTAAACCCAAATTTGTCTTTAGCCATTTTTTCTAATGACCGTCATTAGAAATT
>JBBIVA010000155.1:0-6354 GCA_037439945.1 Marinilabiliaceae bacterium | reverse complement strand
GGATATCTTACGCCAATTTGAAATTTATCAGAACCTTTTTTGGGTTTAATTTGTAAACAACCTGGTAAATTTAAACCCTCCTTTTATAAAAATTAGCTATATCTGGCTTTTAGGTTTGGTGTGGAATTTTAACAAGAAGCCCGGTAATACCGGGCTTTTAGCTGTTTGTTTGAAAAATGCAATCTATTGTTTATAAAAAAACTAATTATTCAGGAACTACCTCAAATTCAATATTAACTTTAACATCACGATGCAGTTTAACAGTAGCGGTATAGGTTCCAACCTCTTTCACCTGGTCATCTTTAATTGTGATGTTTTTACGTTCAATGCTGAAACCATCCTTTTCAAGGGCTTCAGCAATCTGGATATTGTTTACAGATCCAAAAATTTTACCTGTTGAACTTGTTTTAGCACCAATGGTAATTTTTTTACCTTCAAGTTTACCGGATAAAGCAACCGCTTCAAGGCGAATTTTTTCTTCTTTATGAGCTCTTTGCCTTTTGTTTTCAGAATTCACTTTAAGGGCCGATTCCGTTGCCAAAACAGCCAAACCCTTTGGGATCAAATAATTTCTTCCGTATCCTGGTTTTACCCTAACAATATCGTTTTTATGGCCAAGAGTGGCCACATCTTCTTTTAAGATTACTTCGATCATCTCTTTTCCTCCTTAAATTATTTCATTAAATCGGTTACATAAGGTAACAATGCCAGGTGTCGTGCTCTCTTAACAGCCTGAGCTACTTTCCGTTGATACTTTAAAGAAGTACCAGTTAAGCGACGTGGAAGAATTTTACCTTGCTCATTAAGAAACTTTTTCAAAAACTCTGGATCTTTATAATCCACATATTTTATTTTATTTTTCTTAAATCGGCAATATTTTTTCTTTTTTATCTCAACCGATGGAGGAGTAAGATATCTAATTTCACTTTGATTTTGTGCCATGGCTTATTTCTCCTTTACTTCTTTTTTGTTTCCGTTCTTTCTTTTTTCGCTGTATTGAACCGCATATTTGTCAAGTTTGAATGTTAAAAACCTGATAATACGCTCATCACGACGATAATTAACCTCCAGCTTTTCAATAAAAGTTGGTTCGGCTTTAAATTCAATCATTCCATAAAAACCAGTTGATTTTTTCTGGATAGGATAAGCCAGTTTACGAAGGCCCCAGTTTTCCTCATGAATAACTTCTCCTCCGTTTTCCAGGATCATACCCCGGAACTTTTCTACCGCTTCCTTCATCTGAGCATCAGACAAAACGGGAGTTAAAATGAAAACGGTTTCATACTGATTTAACATACAACAATAAATTAAATGTTTTTAATTAAATGAGCGGCAAAAGTAGGCAATATTTTCGAAATAAAAAACAGGTTAATAAAGTTCCTTTTTTGTTAAATGAAGCTTGGGCTTAAATTAAATTTATGTGGAAAATAATTATTTACCTGCCTATAATGAATGCGAACCGAAATATTTCATAAACTGAACCCGTTCAAAAACTTCTGGGTTTGATGGCATTGTTTGCTTACCCAATTTATTAATATCTGCAACAGATTTCAAACCCTTCTTGTTCATCCACTTTTCCAGGCCGTAAAGTAAATCTTTTGTGTATCCGGGACCATTTTTATATAGGGCTGATACAACCTGAACCCCTTTCGCCCCAGCCAATAACATTTTTATTAAACTTTCTGGGGTATGAATACCTGTTGAAGCAACCAAATCGCAATTTACTTTTTCTGATAAAAGAGATATCCACCGTAGGGGTAATACGTAATCAGATTGGTTTGAATAAACCGGACCTGATGTAACCCGCATATTATCTATATCAATATCAGGATTATAAAACCGGTTAAATAATACAAGTCCTCCTACTCCGGCTAACTCAAGCTTTTTTGAAATTCCGGCAAGGTTGGTAAAATATGGCGATAATTTAACCGAAATTGGAATTGAAATATGTGATTTAACTTTTTCAACGATATCCAGGTAAACAGAAATTATATCCTCACTATTTTCGCCGGTTTGGGTTGGCATTTTATAAATATTTAATTCAATTGCATCGGCTCCGGCTTCTTGGAGCTTAAGGGCATATGAATACCATTCGCCTGCCGATTTGCAGTTTATACTTGCTATTACCGATATATCTGTTGATTCCTTTACCTGAGAAATCAAAATGGCTGTTTGTTCCAACACATCATTTTTTAACTGATAATCATAATAGTCAAAAAATTCAAGATTATTTTCCTGATGACCTAATTCCTTCTTAAAAGTACTTTCATACTCCATTTGAATTTCTTCTTCAAATATGGATTTTAAAACTACAGCTGAAACTCCGTTATTTGCAAGTTTAATTATTGAGTCGGCATTCCCTGTTAATCCACAACTTCCAACAATTAAAGGGTTTTTAAGCTCAAGGCCTATATATTGCGTTGTTAAATTTGCCATTATTAATAAAATTTAAGCTATTTTATTACTTAAATATTGATGCATTGATGCGGCGGCTTTACGACCATCACCCATAGCAAGGATTACTGTTGCACCACCTCTTACTATATCACCCCCGGCAAATAAATCGGGAATTGAGGTTTGAAGAGTTTCGGAGTTAACTTCCAGGGTGCCCCACCTGCTTACCTTTAAATCGGGAAGTGACTGTGGAATTAAGGGATTTGGAGAAACCCCGACACTTACAACCACTGTATCCACATCAATTAAATATTCTGATCCTTCCAGTGGAACGGGTGATCTCCGGCCACTGCTATCAGGTTCACCTAAAACCATTTTCTGTACCAGCATTTGCTTAACACGGCCATTGGCATCACCAATATATTCAACTGGGTTACATAATGTTAAAAACTCAACACCCTCTTCCATTGCATGCTTAACTTCCTCCACACGGGCAGGCATCTCCTCAAGTGATCTCCTGTATATTATCATGGCTTTTTCTGCCCCAATCCGTAATGAAGTTCTTACTGAATCCATTGCAGTGTTACCTCCACCAATTACCGCTACCCGTTTTCCACATACCACCGGAGTATCATTTCCATCCTGCGAAGCTCCCATTAAGTTTACCCGGGTGAGATATTCGTTGGAGCTTAAAATGCCAACAAGATTTTCACCGGGTATATTCATAAAACGTGGCAATCCAGCCCCGCTCCCAATAAAAAATCCTTTATAACCCTCATCTCTCAATTCATCTATTGTGGCTGTTTTACCAACAATAAAATTGGATTCAAAAACCACACCCATTTTTTTAAGGCTCTCAATTTCAACATCAACAACAAAATTGGGGAGCCGAAATTCCGGAATACCATATTTAAGAACACCTCCAATTTCATGTAGTGCTTCAAATACCATGACACTATAACCAAGTTTGGCCATATCGCCTGCAAATGCCAATCCTGCGGGTCCCGACCCTATTACGGCAACCTTAATATTATTGGGCGGTTCAACAGCAGGTACAGATATTTTTCCACTTTGCTGTTCAAAATCTGCGGCAAACCTTTCAAGATAACCAATGGCAACCGGGTCTTTTTTAAGTTTTGTCTGATAAAAACAATTTGCTTCACACTGTTTTTCCTGAGGACATACTCTGCCACATACTGCGGGTAATGTATTTGTGTCTTTTAAAACCTGGGCTGCCTTTAGAAATTCATTACGTTCAATGTTTTTAATAAACTTTGGGATGTTAATTTCAACCGGGCAACCTAAGATACATGTTGGATCAGGGCAATCAAGACATCTTGAAGCTTCTGTAACCGCCTGTTCTACAGTAAGTCCCGAGTTAACTTCCTCATAAGAAATACGACGGTTCAACGGAGGTGCCTCAGGCATATGAACCCGTGGAATATCTGTTCTTTCCTTGTTTTTTCGTGATTTTCTTATTTCATCGCGCCAGGGTTCTTCTCTTTCCCTTTTTAATTTATCTTCCTTAGTTGTCATACGATTACTTTTTTTTCGAAGCGCCAAGGTATTTCTCTTCGGCCTGTTTTTCTAACTCTTTATAACCACTCAAACGAAGTAACATCTCATCAAAATCTACCTGGTGAGCGTCAAATTCCGGACCATCAACACAAACAAATCGCGTTTTCCCTCCCACTGTAACCCTACATGCTCCACACATCCCAGTACCATCAACCATTATGGTGTTTAAACTTGCAATTGACGGAATATTGTGTTTTTTAGTAGTAAGGGCTGCATATTTCATCATTATAGCAGGGCCGATAATTACAGCCTCGCAAATTTTTTCCCTTGCAATTACCATTTCCATTCCATCAGTGATAAGTCCTTTATTACCATAACTACCATCATCAGTCATAATAATTACTTCATCCGAATAAGCTTTTATTTGCTCTTCCAGTATAACCAGCTCCCTGTTACGGGCTCCTATCACTGTTATCACCCTGTTACCTGCATTTTTAAGAGCTTCAACAATGGGTAATAAGGGTGCCACACCAACTCCACCGCCACAAGCCAAAATAGTGCCAACGTTTTCTATATGGGTAGCTTTACCAAGGGGTCCAACTAAATCAGTTATTATATCACCAGGCTCAAGTTCTGCAAGTTTACGTGATGTAACCCCAACTTTCTGGATAACCAGGGTAATTGTTCCTTTGCTTACATCAGCAGATGAAATTGTTAACGGAATCCGTTCACCTTTATTACCCACACGAACCATAACGAAATGGCCAGCTTTTCTTGCTTTTGCTATACGAGGCGCATCAATTTCGATGCTTACAACATTTTCAGAAAAAAAACTTTTTTTTACAACTTTATTCATCAGTTTAAATTTTCGATGGAGAAATTTACACTAAATCATTGTTAAAAATACCAGTTTATTGGTTAACTGGTATCAGCAAAATTGGCTATATAATACTTCAATAAAAACAATGAGGGTCAATTATAAATAAATCATCCAAAAATAAAGAATATTGATTTGAAAATTTATCCAAGGTTATAAATTGCATCTATTTACAATGCATCTAAATAAGATCAGGTTTATAATAAATTTTTTCAACCCAAATTTTTTAAGGAGTATTAATTTGTTACATCAGGAATAAAAATTTAAAACAGCCATTAATCTAATTAACCACTCTTTAAACAACCCTTTGATTAAAAAAATTATTCCAAATTTAAGTTTTCCGGGATGTTAAAAATGCTCATTTTCGCAGCCTTTAAAAAAATGCGAAAATGAAATATAAGTGCCACGAACTACATTTTTACATTTCAAAAAAACCACTAAGGCCATGAAAGGCAGCCGGTTTTATGTGCGTATATTGGCCCGCAAATGCACAAACAAACATACAGTAACCTTATACCTACGAATAAAACAGGAAGGTGTAAAAGGCCATATTTTATACAGTACCGGCCTAAAGTGTTTAAAAAAGGATTTTAACCCTGCCCGGCAAACGGTTAAAGATGCCGGAATAAACGAACTAATTCAGCAGGAAAGAACACGGGTTTACAAATCAATATTTTTACTAAAGGAAGAATTTGAAGAAACACGTATTTGCATCCTGTTTATATTAATGCTTGGGTGTTCTGTGCTAATAAAATAAAGGTAAATTCTATATCCCTGTTTTTTTTGCTTGCTGAATAAACTCAATTTTACTTTTGTGGCTCATAACGGTTTCAAACGAAAACGATTCACCAGCTTGAAGTAATTATATCTTAAAAATGCCGCAATATCAGAAGTAATATACGAATCAATATTTTTTAAGTGTAATTCGTTATTTAAAACAAGTATTGTTTTAGAATTTATATTAGCAAGGGATGAAAAGCCGTTTTGTTTTGTGAAATCTAAAAATTCCTTGTTGGTGGCGGTAACTTTAATAAGCTGAAAATGAAAGTTTCGTAGTTTTTTTGATAATGCTTTCAATTTCATCAGCATTTATAAAAACACCTAAATGAACATTGTTTTTAATCCGTTCTATCAGGGTGGTTTTACCTGAACCATTGGGGTCGGCAATAATCCTTAGTCGCTTGGTTAACATTTTAGATTTTAAACTGCTGTGGAAGATTTTTTTTGTTAATGGTTTTAAGTTTTTCAATTTTCTTTTTTTCTCCATTTGGCGAAATTTCAACAAGTCAGCCATTTTCAACGGTTACAATTGGGATATTTGCCTTTTTTGCTTTTTCAATACCTTCAACCCCTACGCCAATAATAGCCTCGGCCATTGCCGAAAGTAAGGCGGCATCTTTACGGCCACTAAAAACATAGCCCAAACCCACACCAAGCAAAGCACCTTTAACAATGTTTTCTATATCTTTATTTGAAGCCATACAAACCATTTTTATTTAGAGAGGTAAAGTAATTAGGTTAATCCTAAATCATAAATTGAACCGCTAAATATGTTAACATAAAGT
>JBBIVA010000154.1:0-6363 GCA_037439945.1 Marinilabiliaceae bacterium | reverse complement strand
AACTCTATGCTTTAAATTTTATTACAAAATTATTACATCGAACTCACGTTAAATAAGCAAAATAACGCAACCATAATAAACTTTCATCATCATATAATTAGAAATTTTTATTTGCCTTCCGGGCTATAATTAATTGCCGGTTTTTTAAATTATTCAATGAATGGTTAAAAGTTACCATTGCATAGTTAAATGTATTTATTATGATAAAAGTACTTTGGTTTGTTTTTTTATTAATTGCCATAACCTCATGCGAAAAAAATAGTGATTATATAAATAACTATTATATAGCCAAAGTGGTTGGTTATGATCTCAATTGTTCCACCTGTATTCTTTCATTTCCATATGATTCAACATTGGCAGTAAAAAAGTTTGGCGCAAGTGATAATTGTTTTTACCAATCGGTAAATCTAAGCAGGAACAACTTTGAAATTGGCCAACTGATAAATGTTAATGTAAGAAAAGCGTTTGAGAATGAAATAAATTCTTGTGTTACTCTTTATCCCTCTCATAACTATAGTAAAATTTTTGTTTCTGATTATGAACCCTATCTGGATTTTATTTATAATGATACAATTGATTTGGGTTATGGAATATGCCTAATGGATTATAGCAGGCAAATAAAAATTTGTTTTGATTCTGTAATTGCTGACTCCCGATGCCCCGAAAATGTTATATGCATATGGGCCGGGGAAGCAATAGTCAGATTTAAAATTACAATTGGTAAAAACGAACCCTATTTTATTGATCTTCGTAACCAAACCACCGATACTCTGATAAATGATTATAAATTCTCATTTGTTGATTTATTGCCTTATCCAAATACAAAATACCAAAGGAGCCTAAGTGACTATGTTGCCAGAATAGTTATAAAGAAATGATCTGGGGTGATAAAAATTAATTAATATACTTTCTGTTAGGCCACTACCTGAGTTTTAAATAGCCTTTTAATTGGGTAAAAGAAAAGCTAACCTGTTATAATTATGATTGATTGGATTAAAGGTTTGGTGTCTTTAATCTTTTCATAAGTTATTTGTATTTTTACCGGGAATATTTATCAAATGTGGTTTTTATGCTTTAGACTATAAGAATAAATGATAAATAATATTTAAGGTTTACTTAATTAAAACTCAATTTTATGGAAATTCAGGTAAATTATATGGCTGTTTTGTATGCGGCTCTTGCAAACAATTTAATTGCAACTGTATGGTACGCACTAATTTTTGGACGGGTTTGGAAAAAGTTAACAGGTATTACCGACATGAAACCATCACCTGTAAATATCATTCTGGTTTTTATTGGGTCACTTGTGCTTAGTTTTGTGTTATATCACTCTATTGTTTTTGGCAGTGCTTTTACAGGTTCAACAGGGATTACAGCAGGCCTGACGGGTGGTTTTTTTGGATGGCTGGGTTATATAATGCCAATAACATTAAGTACAAAATTATACGAGAAAAAACCTTGGGGACTTTGGCTTCTTGATAATGGATTTTGGCTGATTTCCCTTTTGGTGATGGGAGTAATTTTATCATTTTGGATATAGTATTCCAACAAACGGATGATAACTTACAAATGACATTTGCCGGGATAATTTTTCGGTCTTGGCAGATTGCTTATATTCGAGCAATTACCATAAGTTATTTTTTTTTATTTATTAACTCATTTCATAATTGTAAATTGAGTGAATTATAAATTAGTTTAATAACATGATTGATATTTCCCAGGTTAAAATAGAAAACGTAATAGTTCACCAGATTGGTTCAAGAACAGAAGGGCAGGGGGTTAAATACTCAAAAAGCCCACTTGTTTTGCAGGATGAAGATGTTGTAGGAAATATTTTGGTGCATTATTTTTTTAGTTCCTTTAAAACAGAAGCATACTTTAATTTTTCTGAACCCGATGATGGTGGCTTTAATTATATCAATAATGCTGTTACCTCAATTTTTGACGATGGGTCATTATTTTATGAAACATCAGTTAAAATTGCCGGTTTTTTGCATGAAAAAAGCAATCATCCAAAAATTAAGGGAGGTGAGTTTTACCTGGCATTGTTCAGAAACTGTGTTGTGGACGGCGAAGTAGTTGATGCCATTGGTATTTTTAAATCAGAAAATAAAGAAACCTTTTTAAAAGTTTATTTAAAAGACCATAACTTCGAGCTTGGAACCCAGGAAGGTATCAATATAAGAAAACTTGATAAAGGGTGTATTATTTTTAATACAGAGAGGGAGTTTGGTTATAAAATAGTTATGGTTGACAATGTAAATAAGGGAAGTGAAGCCCACTTCTGGAAAGATGATTTTTTAAGTTTACATCAACGTGAAGACAGCTACTACTTTACCCAAAATTATTTGAACCTTTGCAAAGGGTTTGTTAATGAAGTTTATAATGGAACTAATAAGGTGCCAAAACCTGAACAATTCGATTTTTTGAATCGCTCCATAAATTTCTTTGATAACCGAAATAATTTTGACCAGGAGGAGTTTGAAAAAGAAGTAGTAAGGTATCCTGAGGTTTCAGATATATTTGTTGATTACAAGCGCCGGTTTTCAGAGGATAACGGGTGCCAGCTTTCCGATAGTTTTGATATTTCTAAAAGTGCCGTAAAGTCTGAAAAAAAGTATTTCAAATCAGTACTTAAGCTCGATAAAAACTTTCATGTTTATGTACATGGGCGGCGTGAATATATTGAAAAAGGCTTTGATCCCCAAAAAGGTATGAATTATTATAAATTATTTTTTGAACAGGAACAATAATCTATTTAAAAGGATCAAAGTAAAAGTAAAATTGATCTATTGTAAACTTATAAGGATTATATTTTAATATCCGGATAAATGTCAATTGTATTACCCGCCAATTTTGTTAATCGCATTCATACTCAATTTGGAAATGATGCTTCTGAATTTATAAACGGATTAAATTGTGAAGTACCGGTTTCAGTAAGAATTAATAAATTAAAGAGTTGCCAGTCAGGTTGGGATGAGATGGAAAAAGTTCCCTGGTGTAATGAAGGCCGGTATCTTCCCGAAAAACCTGTTTTTACGCTTGACCCGTTATTTCATGCAGGCTGTTATTATGCGCAGGAAGCCAGTAGCATGGTTATTCACTGGCTTTTGGAAAATGTATGCAAATTACCTGAACGGCCTGTTATATTGGATTTATGTGGGGCTCCTGGCGGGAAAAGCACCCTTTTGGCAAGTTATTTAATGGGTGAGGGATTACTGGTGGCAAATGAGGTTATAAAAAACAGGGTTGGAATATTGGCAGAAAACCTTATTAAATGGGGTGCTGCAAATAAGATTGTAACTTTTAATGATCCATCGGCTTTTACATCTCTTTATTCATTCTTTGATCTTATTTTGGTTGATGCTCCCTGCTCAGGGGAAGGTATGTTCAGAAAGGCAGACAGGTCTGTTGAAGAGTGGTCGTTAAATAATGCCCGGATGTGCGCATCAAGGCAAAGGAGAATTTTATCAGATGCCTGGCCTGCAATAAAGGAAGGCGGATTTTTGATTTATAGTACATGTACATATAATCCCGATGAGAATGAAGAGAACATTAAATGGTTTGCACAAAATAACAGAGCCGAAGTAATTTCAATTGAAACACCTGAGAACTGGGGAATAGAAAGCATCCCAATTTTAGCCGGTAATGGGCTGGCATTTTATCCTCATAAGGTAAAGGGTGAAGGTTTTTTTGTTTCGGTATTAAAAAAAACTGAATCAGTAAAACCTATTGACCATTTTAAGTTTGAGAAAAAACAGAAAAAGCTGAATATACCCGGTAATTTAAGAGCGGTTATAGAATCTGGCAAAAATTGGTCGTTTTATGAAGAAAAAATTGGATACAGGGCATTCTCCGGGGAGTTCAACAATGTACTAAAAGTTCTACAACCGAAATTGAATTTGATACATTATGGAGTTTTATTAGGAGCCAGAATCAAAAATATTTTTATTCCGGCCCATGAACTTGCCATGTCAACCGAATTGAAAAGTAATGCATTTCAAAAAATTGAAGTTTCAAAACAAACGGCCCTTAGATATTTAAAAGGTGAAACCATAATGCCTGCCATGGATTTGCCCAAAGGATATATTTTGGTTACCTATCAGAATATTATTTTGGGTTTTGCCAAAAATATTGGAAATAGGATGAATAATCTTTATCCCCCGGCGTGGCGAATAAAAATGTCCTTACCCGGATAAAACTTTTCGAATTCAATTTTTTAGTTTTACGTGATGTAATAATAGATTGCTCTAAGGTTCAATAGTAGAAGGGTTTAAGATGGTTTTACCCAAAAGAAAACATCCTACAAAAGAAAAAAATGACTTTCTTTAAAAATTCATATCATAAAAATTTCAAATTTTGAGTACCTATTCTATAATTTTGTACCCATTAATATGGTAATCTAATTTAAATGGGAATTAATTTTAAATTTATAATCAACATATTTGGCAGGGTACTTATACTGCTGGGTTTGTTTATGATAACGAGTATAATTTGGGCATTTGTTTATAACGAGGCAACCGTTTTACCAATTTTTTATTCAAGCTTAATAACCCTTACCTGTGGGGTAATTATGTACTACGGTACTTTAAGGAATCTGAAAAAAGAATTGGGGCTTAAAGACAGTTATATTACAGTATCATTTACCTGGGTAATAATTTCATTGTTTGGAACTTTGCCCTATTTGTTAACAGGAACAATTCCATCAATTATAGATGCTGTTTTTGAGACTGTTTCGGGCTTTACCACAACCGGGTCGTCAATACTCAGAGATATAGAGGTTTTGCCAAAGAGTGTTTTGTTTTGGAGAAGTCTTACTCATTGGATAGGTGGTATGGGAATTATTGTACTTGTTGTTGCTATTCTTCCGCTTTTGCGTATTGGAGGCTATAACCTTTTTAAGAATGAAACATCAGGTATATCTTATGAGAAATTAACCCCCAAAACTGCCAGTACAGCAAAAAGGCTATGGGCAGTATATGTAAGCCTTACCTTTATTTTAGTGGGATTGTTAATGCTTGGCGATCTAAACCTGTTTGAGGCTCTCAACCATGCTTTCAGCACCATGTCAACAGGTGGTTTTTCAACGCGTAATGCCAGTGTAGGTTCATTTTCACCCTATGTACAGTATGTAATTATTGTTTTTATGTTTTTGGCAGGGGTTAATTTTTATTTGCATTATCATTTTGTTAAAGGAAGGTTTAAAAAAGTATTTGAAAATATTGAGCTTCGTACATATTTTGCCATAATAATGGTAATAGGTTTAACGGTTGCTTTTATTATTTACCAAAACGGAGGTTTAACTATAGAAAAAGCCATAAGGGATTCTTTATTTCAGGTTGTTTCAATTATTACTGCCACCGGATTTGCAACAACAGATTATCTTAAATGGCCTGTTCCGGCCTGGACCCTCATTTTTTTGCTAATGTTTATCGGTGCCTGTGTTGGAAGTACAGGTGGGGGAATTAAAGTTATAAGGCATGTAGTGTCGTTCAGAAATGTTGTTTTACAATTTCGAAAAATGCTCCACCCAAATAGTGTTTGTCTGTTAAAGATTAATAATGAGGTAATAGATGACGACAAGGTTGGAAGTTTAACGTCATTTATGGTTTTATATCTCTTAACCTTTACTTTAGGTTCAATAATTATGGTTTTTCTTGGTGAAGATACTTTAACAGCGGTGGGTTCAGTTGCTGCAAATATGGGAGGGATTGGCCCGGGTATCGGTTCAGTGGGACCTGCCAGTAGTTATGCAAATATTCATGAGGCCGGCAAGGTGGTACTGTCATTTTTAATGATTATAGGCAGGCTTGAGCTTACAACCGTTTTGATTTTATTTACCGGCCTGTTTTGGGAAAGATAAAATGAGATTAATCCAGGCCGGACATTAATTTGTTTCCATTTCCTAATGTCTCCAACCGGGTTAAGTTTTTACAATTCTCCGTTTTTCATCTTTAAATTAAATACATCTTTACGTCTGTCTTTCAGGTTTCTTACACTGTCATAAGTTTGGAGTTCTGATAACAGGCCAGGGTCAACATCTGAAACAAGGCTCATTTAAGTATTTGTGGAAGCTTTCGATTTGATACCATTTGTGGGAAATGAGAAATCACAATGCGTAAATACTGCTGATTGAGCATATTGTATATCCATATTATGCACTTTGGGGAGATTACCAACCGGGCCTGCAATTGCAACAAATTTGAATTTTTAGTATTTTAACCCAAATTTGTCTTTAGCCATTTTTTTTAATGACCGTAATTAGAAATTAATAGTCATAAGTTATTGATTACATGTCTTCTATTTGAAAAATCGCTAAAGAAAAACTAAAAATTTGTAATCAGAAATGCTTACAAATTAAGT
>JBBIVA010000153.1:0-6418 GCA_037439945.1 Marinilabiliaceae bacterium | reverse complement strand
TTAATTTCTAATGACGGTCATTAGAAAAAATGGCTAAAGACAAATTTGGGATAATTTAAACGGGTATATTTTAGAAAAAACCACCGGTTAAATAATCATACGCTTATTATTGGTTAACGGTTACCATAATTTTTGAACTAAAAATCAGCCATAATTTTTTGTTTAACAATCTCCATTATTTCATGTTCCTTTTTAATGGCTGATATCTCAATATTTTCGGCCTGTTTTACCATTTCATCTGCTACCGGGTTACCTTTTAGTGAAGTGGCATTTATTTTCACATTCAGCCCGGCCCCCAAAATAGCAGAACGAATTGAAAGAGCACCTACACCGGCATCTGAAACAGAATTTGGGTTTCCGTTGGCAGCCTGGTATTCAATAATTTCAAATGCCTCAAATGATTTTGTCATTACAATAAGTGGAATTTCAATTGCTTTTAGTGTAGCAATGTTAATTGCCTCTTTTCTCGTAATTTTTTCCTGATCAGTATTTTTGGGAAGTGAAAATGCATCCATTAAATCATTAAATGCTTTTGTATCATCATCAATTAATTTCAATAGGGCAGACTGGAGTTCCATTCCTTTTTCAGCAAAATTTGAAAATTCTTCCCACCTATTGTCCCAACCGCGCTTATGTGCTGATAAATTCGCCACCATTACCCCCAATGATACACCTAAAGCACCAAGGCATGCCGATACTGACCCTCCACCTGGAGCAGGTGCTTCAGATGCAGTTTTATCAGCAAATTCCAGAATGCTTAAATCAGTAAGTTTCTTTTGGTTCTTATCATCGGCAAGAATATACTCTATAATTTTCTTTTTTGGATCAAAATTATTAAGCTCATTTAAGCCAAGGGATTGAATTGCTATTTTAATTATTTCGCTATCGGGAATACCTACTGATCTTTTTTGTTTTTGTAAAAAGTATTTCCCGGCATCAAGCATAGGTTGCAAGGGTATTACCCCAACCAATTCTGATCCCGTTACCCTAAGTCCCCTTGCAGTGGCACGTTCGCAAACTTTGTCGAAAGCAATATGAAGAGGAGTTACTGATAAATCTGTAAGGTTCATAGATATTTGGGCAATTCCATATTCATCAATAAACCATCCTATTCCCTTCACAGCTTTTAATAATCCGGGTTCATATACTGTTTCACCCTTTTCGTTTTTCACTATTTTACCTGTTATTTGATCGCCATCTCTTTTAACACGGCCTTTCTCCCTAACATCAAAGGCCACCGAGTTTGCACGCCTTACCGATGTTGTATTTAAATTAACATTATATGCAATTAAAAAATTCCGGGCACCAACAGCTGTTGCTCCTTTCATAGCAACATTGTTATCCCATGCCCGGGGACCAAAATCAGGGTGCCAGTCAGACGAACCCAGTCTTTTTGGCAATGATTCATATTCACCCTGACGGCAATTGGCTAAGTTTCTTCTTTTCTCTTCCTGCGCCGCAAATTCATAGCAATAAACGGGAATACCAAGGTCATTGGCAAATCTTTGTGCTAATTTCCGGGCATATACTACCACTTCGTCCATCGTTATGTTAGCAACCGGAATTAACGGACAAACATCAATTGCACCAAAACGTGGATGTGCCCCTTTGTGTTGACGCATATCTATTAAATCCAGGGCTTTTTTTGCGGCACGGAAGGCAGCTTCACATACTTCATCAGGAGTGCCCACAAAAGTTACAACAGTACGGTTGGTGGCTTTACCCGAATCAACATCAATTAGTTTAACTCCCTCTACGGTTTCAATTTCCCTGGTTATCTGGTTAATTGTGTTTATATTTCTTCCTTCGCTGAAATTTGGAACACACTCAATTAATTTTTTCATCGGTAAACAATTTTTTGATTAAGTTCGGATAACTTGTCCCTTTATTACGTGATAACCCGCCCCTAACATTCGGGGTTCGTTTCATAAGTAAATAGTTTTTAAAATAAAGCCCGATTGTCTGTCCCTATACATCGGTGGAAGTAGTCCCGGACACTCGGCAGTTAATTCATCTGTATTTTTTTATATTATATAATCCCCTTCAATTAATATTGGAAATCACCTTAAATATCAGGCAGGGTTGCATAAATAATAAATTTTACAATATTTTATAAAATCCACATAATTATTATATCAAAATTTCCACCATTTTATAATTATTCCAAAAATTGTGAAATTGAAAAGTCATAAAATAGTCTTTTTGTATAAAGCTGATGCCAGGTTGTTTAATTTTATTCATCAGGTTCAGGGTTTTGTAAATGGATTTTACAACCCGTGATTATATCCAGATTCAGTGTTTCTATTTGTTACAATTTTTCCGTTTATAATCATTGTATCAACTTTATTTTCACCATACGAATATGGAATATATGCAATTGACGACATATGTTTAAGGATAATTAAATTTGCACGTTTCCCAGGGGCTACTGAGCCAAGTTCCTGCTCAACCCCCATTGCATATGCCCCGTTAAGGGTAACTGCATTTATTACCTCTTCAGGTAATAACCTGTAGAGAATACTTCCCATCGATATTATTAACTGCATATTACCTGATGGCGAGCTGCCCGGGTTATAATCAGTTGCCAAAGCTACCGGTAACCCTTTATTGATCATTTTTCGGGCAGGGGCCAGTTTCATTCCAAGAAAAAACGCTGCACCAGGTAATATTGTTGGCATGGTCTGAGATTTTTTTAACGCTTTTATCTCTTTTTTACCTGTAAATTCCAAATGGTCAACCGAAAGTGCATTGTATTTAATTCCGGTTTCAATACCTCCTGTGTGGCCCAGCTCATTAGCATGTATTTTTGGCCGGAGGCCATATTTTGACGCTGCTTCAAGAATTTTCCCTGTTTCTTTTGGGCTAAAAAAACCCTTGTCGCAAAATACATCAATAAAATCGGCTAATTGTTCCGATGCAACTAACGGAATCATTTCATTAACCAGTATATCAATATATTTTTTTCTGTTATTTTTGTAAGCCAAGGGTATGGCATGTGCCCCAAGAAAAGTTGATTTAATGGTTACCTCATTCTCATTTTTTAATCTTCTGATAACTCTCAGCATTTTAATTTCCTCAATAGTACCAAGGCCGTATCCACTCTTAATTTCAACACCTCCTGTTCCCCATAATACCATTTCCTCCAGCCTTTTCTGTGCTGATAAAAAAAGTTCATCTTCACTGGTTTCTTTTATTTTCTCAGCTGAATTAATAATACCTCCTCCTCTTCGGGCTATTTCTTCATAGGAAAGACCTTTTATTTTATCAATAAATTCGGTTTCCCTCGGAGCCGGATAAACTATATGTGTATGAGAATCACACCATGCAGGTAACACCATTTTCCCTTCAGCATCAAATACATCTGAAGTAGCATCCGGCATTTTTTCCATTAGGCCGAAATCTGTTATTATACCATGTACGGTTTTTATAAAGGCATTATCAATATATGGTAATTTTGCCATTTCAGGCCCCTTTACAAACTGTCGTGTACCATCATCAACCTGGTAAAGGCGTCCTATATTTTTTATAATTAAGCTACTCATTATTTTATCAGATTTAATAGTAAATATAGAGGTATTTTGGTTTTTACCTAATGATAAGGGTCATCCAGTTTAACTGACAAAACTAACAAACAGGTTTAAAAAGGGTCCATTAGTAAAGGTAATAATCATTAATAACGTGTTAAAGTAATTTATTTAGATATATGGTATTAAAGAGTTATTTTTGAAGCCAAACACTATAATTATGATAAAAAAAGTACCGCATACATATGTAATTGTTTTCACCCTGATTTTACTAGCCGCTGTAGCAACTTGGTTTGTTCCGGGCGGCGAGTATGTTAATGCAACTGACATTAACGGTGAGATCATAAAGAACCAGCTAGTATTTAGAAATATCACCAGCCAACCTCAAACATGGCAGATTTTTGGAGCAATGTTTAAAGGGTTTGAAAGGCAGGCCGGAATAATTGTTTTTATTTTAATGATAGGCGGGGCCTTTTGGATTATGAATGACTCAAAAGCTATAGATGTGGGAATTAAATCATTTCTTAATTTCACTAAAAGTCTTGATAATTACAGATTTATGCAAGTTATTGGCACGGGGAACCTTGTTATTGTTTTAATCATGTTGATGTTCTCAATTTTTGGTGCCGTTTTTGGTATGAGTGAAGAAACAATAGCGTTTATAATTATTCTTGTGCCATTGGCCATTTCAATGGGATATGATAGTATAACAGGCGTTTCAATTGTTTTCGTGGCTGCCGGTCTTGGTTTTGCAGGGGCTGTTTTAAACCCTTTCACTATAGGAATTGCACAGGGACTGGCTGGTTTACCCCTGTTTTCAGGGTTTGAATACCGTATGTTCTGTTGGTTGGTAATTAACTTTGTAGGAATTTCATATGTTTTGTGGTATGCCAATAAAGTAAAAAAGAATGCTGAATTTTCAACAGTTAAAAATGAGGATGAATACTGGCGTGAACATATCCATTTGAATGAATTATGGGATGAAAATAAAACCTTTAAGTCCTCATGGTTTACATACTTTGTAATTTTGGCAGGCTTAACTGTTTTTTCTGTAGTGTATTATGAAACAACTTTAATTATTGGAGGCGGGGAAGGAGTAAAATGGTTTTTTATTCCATTTATTACCTTGCTTTTTGCTTTAACCGGTTTTTTATCACTAAAAAAATCATCCCCTGTTTTTGTTTTGAATTTATTGGGTTACACAATTCTGTTCCTTATTATAGGTGTGATGGGATATAACTGGTATATAATGGAAATTGCAGCCCTCTTTTTTGCAATGGGCATTTTGGCCGGTGCATCAATGGCTAAATCACCTGATAATATTACAAGGTTGTTTTTGGCCGGTGCAGGCGATATAATGTCGGCAGCATTAATTGTTGGATTGGCCGGTGGTATTATTGTAATTTTGGAAGATGGAAAAGTTATACACACCATTTTACATTCCATGGCTGGGGGGTTAAGCGACCTGGGTAATATTACATCAGTGGGCGTGATGTATGTTATCCAAACTTTTATAAATATTGTAATACCCAGTGGGTCAGCCAAAGCGGCTTTAACAATGCCAATAATGGCGCCATTCAGTGATTTAATTGGTTTATCGCGCCAGGCCACCGTTATGGCATTTCAATTTGGCGATGGTTTTACAAATTTAATTACACCAACATCAGGAGTATTAATTGGTGTATTAGGTGTGGCCCGCATTCCTTATGTTAAATGGGCCAAATGGATTTCGCCATTGATGGCAATTTTGATAATACTCGGCTTTTTATTGTTAATACCTACAGTAACAATGAAATTAAACGGTTTTTAATGAGAGCACTAAAGGTGTTCAAATAATTTGTTTATTTTAAAGTTTATTAAGTAATAAAAGGTTTTTCATTAGTAAAATGAGCAATCATAATAAAGTCATCAAATACTGCCCAAAATGCGGGTCATCAGATTTTTTCCCAGATAGTCCCAAATCATATTTATGTAAAAAATGCAGGTTCCATTTTTATTTAAATTCAGCTGCGGCTGTGGTTGCCTTGGTTTTTAATGAAAAAAGGGAGGTTCTCCTAACAGTACGTGCTCATGAGCCAAATAAAGGTGCTTTAGACTTACCCGGAGGCTTTGTTGATCCGGGCGAAAGCGTTGAAAAGGCTTTGTTCAGGGAGGTTTATGAGGAATTAAATGTTGAAGTTACCAATGCTGAATACCTGGTATCTTTTCCAAACGAATACCCATTTTCGGGTTTAATAGTAAACACTACTGATTTGGCCTTTATTTGTACTGTTAAAACTCTTGATACAATTAGGGCCGGAGATGATGTTTCAGGATATATGTTTGTGGATGTTAATGATATTGACTATCTTAAAATATTTAGTGCATCAATTCGAAATATCTTAAAACACTACAAGGAGAATTGCTGATTATTTTTTTTTATTTAATAACCAAGGCTTGTACAATATGGAAAATATATCCGGATTCTGGCATTTTAAGGAAGAGTTTGAGTATGGTGAAAAAACAGGAGAAGCCCGAATTTTTCAGGATGGTACAAGCATTGCCGGGACTATGATTTTTAAAGAAATTTGCGAAAATGAAATTCCCATTATTGTAAGGACTACAATAGCAGGTTATGTTGATGAAAATAAGGTTGTTTTAAATGATTTTAATCACACTGTTTTATCAGGGGGCAGTGATTGTGATTATTTACCGGAAAAACGTGAAGGAGTAATTAATTTTTCAGGACAAATAGTTGGCTCCGTTATTGATAGTGACTCTGTTGGTGGGGTGTTTGTTATGAACCGGATTTAAATAAAAAAAACACTACTGTCCGATAAAAAGTGGTTTTGTCCATAATAAGACAAAAGTTCAATTCTCAATTAAGTGTTTTACCGATCTTTAGTCCCTAACGG
>JBBIVA010000152.1:0-6486 GCA_037439945.1 Marinilabiliaceae bacterium | reverse complement strand
AACTCTATGCTTTAAATTTTATTACAAAATTATTACATCGAACTCACGTTATTTAGTAAATCAAACCCTGACTTATAATTAACTTGGTTTAAAACTCCCAATGAACTATCATTTGGGCTGGGCAACATTAACCGTTGTGGCGTACAAGCCAATTAAGGCTCCGGTAAATCCTCCGGCTATTTGTGTTGACAAAATATCGCCCGAAACAGTACCGCCCAAATTAACAAAATCAACACCGTTGGCCGAATAATTGAATTCGTAATTATCGCCCGTGGCTTTAACCTGCAAACTTACGGGCTTTTTAACGTCAATTTTGGTGCTGGCAATAATGGTCGATTCTCCCTTTTCAGTTCTTTGAAGCAGTAAGTAGAAGTCTTTTTCTTTTTTTGTAATGCCAAACACATAATTAAACCGCTCGCTTTGTAAACAAACTATACCGGCCAAATCTTTTTCAGATGAAGGCGTGTATTCAAGCGTTGTAGTAAACGAAAAGTTGCTGTGCTGTTGACGGTAAAACAAGGTAGAAGTGGGTTTAACTTCTTTAATGTTAACATTAAACGGATTGATGGCTAAACCTTTTTTTGTTTTCAAAATAAACGCTTCTCGGGGGCCTCTCAATCCAATCCAGCGATAATCAAGTTTATCGGCTGTAAAGTTCTCAGTAAAGGTAAAGTTTCCGTTGGGGAAAAAGCCATCTTTACCGGTTTTGTTTTCAACGCCTTTAGGTAATTTTAATTTGGGTGTAAAAGGTACCAAACCGTTTTCAAATACAGGAAACTCTCCTGTCCAGTCAACGGGCAGAATAAATGTTTCACGGCCAATGTTAATGCGGTTTTTCTCATTTGGACGGATGGCCAGAAATACGCCATAATGCTTTCCATCAGCTCCTTTAACAATGTCGGCATGCCCTGCCCACTCAACTCTGTTGGCACGGTTGGGGTTAAGGTAACGCTGGGTTAAAATAGGGTTGTTGGGGGCTGGTTTGTAGGGGTCCCTTGGTTTATCGCTGATAAAAATGACCTCACTATGCCAGTCGGCAGTACCGCCCTCGGCACACATTAAGTAGTATTTGCCATTTTTCTTATAGATGTGAGGCGCTTCAATCCAGATAGGTTTTTTTGAAAGGTCAACACCACCATCCACTATTATTTTATCGGTACCCGGAATTACACGGTCGTTCTCTAAATCGTAATCCCAGACCTTAATTACGCGGTGTCCGCTGTAAAGTTCTTTACCCGGGTCGGGTGCATCGTTATGAATCACGTATGCTTTACCATCATCATCGAAGAAAATAGATGGATCGATGCCTTGGAATTCAAGTTTAATGGGGTCGCTCCATCCTTTAAATGGGTCTTTGGTTTTAACCACAATGTTGCCAAAACCGCCAGCAAACTGGGTGGTAATCATGTAAAAGGTATCGTTATACTGGTTGTACTTAATGGATGGCGCATAAACACCTGCACTGATACCGGTATCGTGAACTTTAAGTTGCGATGGGCGGTCGAGCACATGCCCGATTTGAGTCCAGTTTACCAAATCTTTTGAATGAAATATGGGCACACCGGGGAACATAGCGAATGATGAGCAAACCAGGAAATAATCTTCGCCTTTTTGGGTGATACTAGGGTCGGGGTAACAACCTTGCAAAATTGGGTTGTAAAATTCATCGGCTGCAAGTGGATGGTTTTTGTAAACATCATCGTCGCCCTGATAAGTTACGCTTGTAAAAACCGGCGCGTTTTTGGCTGGTTTTTTGGATTGACCATTTATCGCCAGGGGGCATAATGTCATTGCTAAAGCAATAAACGCCAAAGGCTTCGTCTTGGTTAACATTGACCTTAATTTAACATTCCTCATATTTGAAATATTTTAACTGTTAAAAAATGTTTGATAGTTGTTTGGAATTTGGGCTAATTGCACTAATAAGATAAAACTTAGGTAAATAAATGTGATGTTAATATTTTACGATAAAATTAAGGGATGAAACAAAAAAACTTTTACAGTTTTGGATACTTCATTTTGGATATTAGATAAACCGGAATTATAATGTTGAACTTTATTGAAAAGTTAAATCTCAAAATAAGGATAAAAAACCTTATTTTCCGTAAAAAATGCGTTCGTCGTTTTTGTGCTGTAAATTCAATGGGTCATTATAATGAAATAATTAAAGGGATGCTTCCTAAACAGAGGTGGCACATGTACGGGCAAACTCCCCATAAAAGCTTAACTTACTATCACTAACTTCTGTTCTTTACTCATATAAAATTGGTTAAGTTTCTATGATTTCTGAAGGGGATTTGCCAAAATGTTTCTTAAAAACAGTACTGAAATAACTAACACTTGTAAAACCACACAATTCGCTAACCTCTGTGATTGTATATTTTCTGCTCTGTAAAAGCTCAAGTGAATTTGTTAATCTTATTGATTTTATAAAATCTGATGGTGATTGGTCGGTCAGGCTCTTGATTTTCTTGTATAGTAATGAACCACTCACATTTAATTCAGACGAAAACATATCTTTATTGAAATCAGCATTTGAAATATTCTCTTTTACTACGTCAATTGCTTTTTTTACAAATTGATCGTTTAATTTATTTAATAAAATATTACCATCAACCGGCCCTTTAATCAGTTTCATTGCTTTATTCCGGACTACTTCCCTGTTAGCAATAATTGATTTAATCCGTTGTTTTAGTAAAGTAACATCAAATGGCTTTGTAAGATAATCATCCCCACCTAACCCCAAACCATGTAACTGATCAGATTTTTCTGATAATGATGTAAGCAGAATTACCGGAATATGTGAAGTTTCATAGGTTGTTTTTATCAATCTGCAAAGTTCAAAACCATCCATTTTTGGCATCATAATATCAGAGACTATAAGGTCTGGGAGCTCTTTCTGAGTTAATTCCCAAGCATCATTGCCATTAGGTGCCGTGGCAACAAAATAATCTGAACTAAGCGCATGTTCCAGAAAGTCCCTTAAATTCTCATCATCATCAGCTATTAATATAAAAAAAGTTTTTTGCGGAGTGAAATTGTCCTTATTTGCATCAATATTATTGTTAACAATTGGCTCTTCTATGATATTTTTAACATCCTGATGGTCTGGTTTATTATTTACAGGGACAAAAATTTTAATGGTTGTTCCATTATTTAACTTGCTTGAAAAAGATATTTCACCTTTATGCATGGCTATATACTTTTTGGCCAGCAGTAATCCTATTCCGGAACCTACAATTTTGGAATTCACAGCGTTCTCTCCACGGTAAAACTCCTTAAATAGGTTTCTTTGGTCATTTTTACTTATTCCTATTCCCTGATCCTTAACTTCTATTCTCCATTTACTATTTAAAATTGAAAATTCAACATCAACAGTTCCTTCCGGTTTGGAATATTTAACTGCATTTGAAATAATATTCCCAATGACTTTCTCAATCATTGCCTTATCTACCAAAGAATAAAAGCTACCAACCTGAACTGAAAATTTAATATTAACATTATTGAGAGATGCCAATGACTGGAATATTTTTACCTGTTCATCAATAAGTTTGACCAAGTCTACATTGGTTAATGATAACTGCTCCTTTCCAACATCAGCTTTTTCAAAATCCATTAATTGGTTAACAACTTTATTCAACCTACCAACCTGCTCTTTTGCCAGTTTGAGATAATACTTTCCATTATCAGTAAGATGATTCTCATGACTTATCTCCTCCAATGGTCCCCTAATAAGGGTTAAAGATGTTCTCATATCATGGGCAGTATTTGCAAAAAACCTTATTTTCTCCTTGGAATGTAATTGGTTAATAAGTCCCAAATAATACTTCATTGAAAGAATAAAAGATAAAAGAAGTATTATGGCAACCAACGAAAGGAACCACCAGGACTTCCAGAAGGGGGGGGCTTTTATTATAATAATTTCCCTTTCATCCACCAAATATGATAATGAATTATCATACATCCGAATTTTAAGTTTAAAAGTACCGGTTGGCAAATTGGTATAATTTAAAATATTAATGTTAGCGGGCTTGGACCATTCAATGTCTACACTTTCTAAAAAAGAGGAAAACTTTGCACCATAAGTCATTCCCAAAGAAATAACTTCCACGGATAAAGTGTTTTGATTATGTTTTAAGTTCAACTTTTCAAGGCTGTCTATTGGGGTTTTCAATTCATTTTTTATATCAGCTCTCAAAGAACGGCCCAAAACTGTTATATCCTGAAAATAAATAGCCCCTTTTGGCTGATTCTGAATTATTTTTAAGGGATTGAACATAATAGCCCCCCCATTTGTCCCCCAAATTATTTCTCCATTTTTTCGTTTGAAATGAGCATTCCTGTTGAATGATAACCTCCAGAGTGGCATTATTGCCGGAAATGTTTCTATGGTTTTATCATTTGGGTTAAACCTGCAAAGGCCATTTTCAGTACCCAACCAAAAAAAACCGTTATCATTAAATATACTGTTTACAAAATTTGAAGGAAGTCCCGACTCCATATCATACTTAACAACTTTTTTTGTTACCATATCATATTGAACCAACCCTTCGCCTACCGTACACATCCAAACATTACTACCGATAACCAATAAATCATGAATTAAATAACCCCCAAGTAATAAGTCAATGTTACCTGTTTCCTTGTTCAGCCTTGTTAGTCCATGAGAACATCCTAACAACATCTCCTTATTTGTATACTCCTTAATAACATAAACTGATTGGGTTCCGTAGTTTTTAAATTGTTTGGTTTTATAGTCAAAACAAATTATATCACCTAAAGCACCAACTATCCAAATATTTTTCTCTGCATCTTCAATTATATCAAAAACAAAGTCATTTTTAAAAGATTTTTCATAAACCTCCCGAGGAAAATGCTTTATCAACCTGCCTGTAATACCATTAAGCAAATAAACCCCTGATGCATAAGTCCCTGCCCATAAATTTCCGGAAGAGTCATCACAAAGAGAAAGGAATACTTGTGCCTGTTCTTCCTTGTTATGGTAAAAGGTTTCCCACTTATTAACGGCTACTTCCCATCTACTGATTCCGTTATTTGTTGCGAACCATATAAATCCTCTGCAATCTTCCAGCACATCGTTCACGTCATTGTTTACCAATGAATTCGGCTCATTGGTAATATGTTCCAATTGGGTAACAATTGATGGAGTTTTGTTAAAATAAGAAACGCCACCACTAAATGTACAAACCCATACCCGGTTTGATTTATCATAAAACACATCATAAACTCCATTTCCCCTAATTGAATTGGGTTTGTCAGGGTTTTCTTTATAAATATTAACTATTTCATAACTTATATTATTAATTTCCCAGAGACCCTGGCCATCAATACCTACCAGCATGGAAATATCTGATACCATATCCATGGCTAAAATTGGCTGCTTGGGAATTCCTTTAATTGCAGAAATAGTTTTTGCAACCATATCATATACATATAAACCGTCAGATTTTGAACCAATCCAACATTTATTACTTTTGCTATCGAAATATATTTTTGAAACTTCAAAAAGGCTACCCGGCAAATTTGACAATTTTGAATAAACTCTATTATCCCGAATATCAAATATTAATAATTCGTTTTTTGTTGCCAGAAAAAATAAGGATTCATTATACCATTCAATAAAAAAAATCTCACGCCTGTCGGTAAGTAAAACAGGAGTTTTGTAATCATATTTCACCAAACCGACATTAGTGGCAATCCAGAAGTTGTTTAGGTTATCAATCAAAATATTATTAAGGATTAAAAAGGACATATCCAACTCTTTTCCAAGATGGACTAAAAAATCAAACCTGTCAAATAAAATATTGTATTTAAATATCTGACCATTATTAGTATAAGCAAATAAGTTTGAATTTTTATATACGACCTTCACAAAAACTACATCAGTTGAATTATATGGTAACTGGTAAATCCGGTATTCGTCATCAGTTAAACGAAGTATTCCCTTTTTTGATGAAACCCATATAAATCCGTAATCATCCTTGATGGTAGAAGCAGTCTCCCTTAATGATATGTTGAATAAATCATTTATATTATAAAAGTCAATCCTTGCAAATAATGAGAAATTAAATAAAAAAAACAGGGTACACAAAATTTGGTACCTGTTTTTGAAAACGACCCATATTTTACTTTCTATAAACATACCAAAACAAAAAAACTGAAACTAAATCCTGCTTTTTCAGCAATATTTATACAAAATAACCAAGGTGAAAAATTTGAATTTAATATACTGCATAAAAATGGCCTATTAAATTATGTAAACCAAAAATGTTTAACAATTTAAAGATTTTTTAAAAGCATTAAATACAAAGCCAGTAATAATTTTTTGAATTTAATTGAATAATCTAATAATAAAGTAATAACACAATCAAGACAAATAAAGTAATTCCTTAAAGAAAACATACTTTGTTATTATTTAACCCAAATTTGTCTTTAGCCATTTTTTCTAATGACCGTCATTAGAAA
>JBBIVA010000151.1:0-6606 GCA_037439945.1 Marinilabiliaceae bacterium | reverse complement strand
CATTCAGACGTCCTGCCAATTACAGCATAGTATGGGAAAGGGCACATTGGGATATTCGCGAAGGAGACTGGGGGCAGGCATTTTATAATGGCCCAAAACAGCAATCGCCCTGGAATTTGGCCATTGGGAGCGCCACCAACACCAATAAATCGATGCGTTATGCCACAACACACAGGGCTTTACACAGGTATTACTATTCAGAAATATCAGGTTTAAAAAAACCTTTTGTTGCATCCTGGTATGAATCTACTTTAAAGGTTGGATATTATCATAAGGAACATCCGAAATGTATTGAAGGGAGTGCGGTTCCCTATCGAAACTGGATAACAATTCCCCATGTTGCCGTTTATGGGAAATCGTGTTCAAGCGGTTGGGTAAAAACCAACGAATTGTTTGCTACAACTATTCATGAGTTAACACATGTATCGCATTGGGATTTAATAGGTCAGTTTTCATTTTCTGAGTTATGGTTGTCAACTAATACCAGAATTATCCCGGAAAGTTGGGCCGAAGCAGTTGAATGGAGATTGACTAATATTGAGTATAATGAACTTGGAAGAACTGACAGGTTAAATAATTTAGCTGCCAGGAATTATAATCATGTGCAATTACCAGATGGACCAGGAATACAATTGTGGTTTAAACGAAATAGTAAAAATGAGAATTGGGAGTATTACACCCCTTTATTTATTGATTTAGTAGATAATCATAATCAAAGACAAAGATTAGGCGGCGGGAGTAGCCACCCCAACGATAATGTTTCGGGTTATACCTTTCAAGTACTTGAACAAGATGTTTTACGAAGAACATTTGGTTTTAGCAGTTTCAAGGAACGCCTAAAACTATTTAAACCTTCAGGAGTTACCGATGCACAAATTGATGAGTTAATTAATTATTATTCAAGTTTCTAATTTTTGGTATTATGTTTATATTCAAAATTATTATATTATATGCATTTTTTGCAATTCTATTTATTTCATGCGATCCTGAATTCTGTTCTTCACATAAAGTTATCAATAACTCAGGCAAGAAAATATCAATTTTTTCATATCAAAATGGTGAAATAAACAGCAGGAGATCGATTATAGATTTAGAAAATGGCAAAAATTTTAAGTTTGAAACTAACTGTTATAAGGGAGAAAAAGGTACCCCTGGATTATCTTTTTCTTCTGACTCTGTTATTATTTATTTTAACGATAATTTAAGGGGAGTATTATTTAAAGCTCCTTATATTGATCATGGTGCATTATTTGGCAACAAGAACTTTGTTATACATCCTGAAGCTTGGAATCAAGTAAGAAAAAGTAAAAACTTATATTACTACGAATATGAATTCACAATTTGGCATTACCAAAAGGCATTGGAAGCCTATGGTTATGCTATTGAGTAAAAATTGTTTTATCCGGGGCTTGGCTATTAGTCAGGCTCCGAATAATTTATGCTCTTTAAAACAAAATGTTTTAAAGATGAAGTTTGGTTCGGTAGCCCAAAAACCAGGTTGAAACTATTTAAGCCAATTGGAGTAACTGATGCCCAAATAGATTTATTATTTAAACGATACGAGGAGGTGTGGAAATGAAAAGTTTATATATAATTGGGGTTTTAACCATTTGGTTATTTCAATCTTGTGAAGTTGATAAAGTTACTTTAACGGAGTATGTGTATAAAAACGAGTCCGGTGTAGCCATTGACTTTATCCATTTTTGGAATGGAGTTGAGAACAAGGTTGAAGTAGAAATAAACGGGTTATATTCGGTTAAAGTTAACGATATTGGAGGCATCTCACCTCCTCCAATACACCATTACGATTCTGCTTATATTTTGTTTGACAAAAGCCGTTATTTGGTTTACAAATTAGACCCTATGGGGATGTTTGAACGTAATCCTTATTTTTTTGATTCGTATGAAAAAGAAAAGCCACGTAAGTACTATTATAAACTAACCTATGTGTTAACCATTAATGATTTTCTGAATGCTAAAGAGATTAATCCCTGAAGTTGGTTTTAACAGCTTACAGGAGCGTTTAAAACTATATAAGATAACCGGGGTTACAAATGGGCAAATTGATGAGTTAGTTGATTTTTATTCTAATCTATAATACAATGGGAAAAATGATTAAGGTAATAATAGCAATGAAAATTATTGTAGTATTGTTTTGTTCCTGTGATTCGTTATATTGTGGTAAATATACGTTTATTAATAAAACCAGCTATAAAATATCTCTTTTTGCTTACAGGGATGGCAATATTATTAGTCCGGAGTCAATTAATGCTTTTTATAAAGATGAGCATTATGAAATAGATAAGTGGCACTGCCGAATTGGTTATCCTGGCCACCCATTTTATTCAAGTGTTCCTATGGATTCTGTGGTATTATTCTTTGACGACACTTTAAGAGTTGAACTTTTGAGAGGTTTGTTGAATTATAACGAGTCAGTTTTTAAAGAAAAATCTCCTTTATTTCCTGAAACCTGGGTAGAAACAAAAACTTCTAATGGAGGGAAAAATATCCATTACGAATATGTATTCACCAACTGGCATTACCAAAAGGCATTGGAAGCCAATTTATATGTTATGGATTAAAAGTTGAATTGATTTCACGATGGTATCTCAAAAAACCGAGACTCCATCGTGTTTTTTGTATTCCCTATCCGTGAAGTTTTCAAAATATTCAATTCTCTGGTGATTAAACCCAAATTAACCCAATTAAATCAAATAGTTCGGCTCATACTTCGCCTCCTATTGATTAATTTGGGTTAAAAATCCTTTAAGACGGTCCCTTTTTATCTTAACTGTTTAATTTTATTCATCTTTCCCTGAATCGGGATGGTATCCTTTAATTATACCCCTTTGTGAGTTTTTAACGAATAATATTATTTCGTCTCTCTCTTTGGAAGCCGGCAGTTCAGCTTCAATTTTCAATAATGCATCTGAATTATTCAGTCCCGACTGAAAAAGAACCCTGTAGCAATCCTGAATGTCACGTATTTGGTCATTGGTGAAATTACGTCGGCGCAGGCCTATAGAATTAACACCCACATAGGAAAGCCTTTCCCTTCCAGCTTTAACATAAGGTGGAACATCCTTACCAACAAGTGAACCGCCCGATATCATGGCATGAGCGCCAATATGCACAAACTGGTGAATAGCTGATAAACCTCCAACTATTGCCCAATCGTTAATTACAACTTCACCGGCCACCTGCACACTATTAACAAGAATAACGTGGTCCCCTATTATTGCATCGTGTGCCACATGCACGTATGCCATTAAAAGGCAATGGTTTCCAACAATGGTTTTACCTCTTGCTTTTGTTCCCCTGTTAATGGTAACAAACTCACGAATTGTTGTAAAATCACCAATTTCAACTGTAGTTTCCTCTCCAACAAATTTTAAATCCTGTGGAATGGCACCAATAACGGCCCCCGGAAAAATATTACAGTTTTTCCCAATACGGGTACCTTCCAAAATGGTAGCGTTACTACCAATACAGGTACCTTCGTCAATAATAACATTCTTATCAATAGTAACAAAAGGCTCAATTACAACATTGGGAGCAATTTTTGCTTCCGGGTGTATATACGCAAGTGGTTGTTTCATCCGTAAATTATATTTATTATAACCTGAAAGCCAGTCCCGATACATCGGTGGGACTTGTTTCATATTTATTTTATTAAAAACTTTATTTTCTGTTATTTTCTCAAAAAAAATTCCTTATTCTTTATTCTTAACAATCTGGGCCATAAATTCACCTTCAGCTACCATTGTGTCGCCTACAAAGCCCATTCCCTTCATATTGGCCACTCCGCGCCGTATTTCGGTCATAAGCTCAAGTTTAAATACAACTGTATCGCCGGGCACTACTTTTTTTCTAAATTTAATATTGTCAATTTTCAAGAAATAGGTACTGAACTTATGGGCCTCTTCCTGTTGGTTTAAAACAAGAATACCTCCAATTTGCGCCATAGCTTCCACAAGTAATACTCCTGGCATAACTGGTTCTTCAGGGAAATGACCTACAAAAAACGGCTCATTCATAGTTACATTCTTAACCCCAACTATAATTTTTTCCTGAAGGTCGATGATTTTATCAACCAGCAAAAAAGGCTGACGGTGAGGTAAAAGTTTTTTTATGTCGTTAATATCCAGCACCGGTTCCTTATTAGGATCGTAAAAAGGTGCTTCAACTTTAAGCTGACGCTTTTTTATCTCCTTTCTAATCATCCGTGTAAACTCGGCATTAATTTTATGTCCCGGTTTATTGGCAATAATCCGTCCTTTTATCGGACTTCCGGCCAGGACCAGGTCACCAATAACATCGAGCAGTTTATGCCTTGCAGGTTCATTATTGAAATGAAGTTCAAGGTTGTTAAGTATTCCTGATGGTTTTACTTCAACTTTTTGTTTATTGAAAAGTGAAGCCAATCGGTCAAGTTCAGATTGGTCAACAGGACGGTCAATAATTATTATGGCATTGTCAAGGTTGCCCCCTTTAATAAGGTTGTTTTTCAGAAGCGGCTCCAACTCGTGCAAAAACACAAATGTACGGCAATTGCTTACTTCTCTGGAAAAATCATTTAATGATTCGAGCGTTGCAAATTGATTGGCAAGTAAAAGCGATTTATCAAACGAAATCATTACCTGTGCCGAAAAATGGTTATCAGGAAGAGCAATTATGTAGCTTCCGGTTTCAGGGTCTTCTACCACCATTTTCTCCCTGATATCGAAATATTCACGGTCAGCTTTTTGTTCAACTATACCTGCCTGTGCAATTGCCTCAACAAAAAACCTTGAGCTTCCGTCAAGAATTGGGGCTTCAGGGCCTGTAACATCAATAAGGCAATTATCAACCCCCATACCTCTTAGGGCTGCAAGGCAATGTTCAATTGTACTTACTTTGGCTTCGCCTTCCTGTAATACAGTTCCGCGTTGCGTGTAAACTACATGGTCAACCAGGGCCCTGACAACCGGAGAACCTTCCAAATCAGTTCTTCTGAACTTAAATCCAAAATTCTCTTCAGCAGGGTTTAAAGTTAAAGTAACATTTAAACCGGTATGTAAACCCGGTCCGCTTAATGAAACCGCTTTGCCTATGGTTCTTTGTTTTTCAGCCATTTTTATTAAATAATTTTACAGGTAAAAGATATTCTTCTGTAATTTGTTTATCCTTTGTTAAAACTCTGCAATTACCCGGTTTAAACCACTCTTTATTTCCCTTTTTCCAATTTCTCTATCCGCCCTATTAAATCAGGCAGGTTGCGGAAAACAACATAGGCTTTATTGTACTGCATTGCCTGAAGTGCCGGCGAGCCCATTACTACCATTCCCGGCTCTTTTATGCTTTTGCTCATACCTGTTTGAGCTCCAGCCTTAACTCCATCGGCAATTTGCAGGTGCCCTGCAATTCCAACCTGGCCGCCAAACATTACATTCTTCCCTATTTTTGTGCTTCCTGCTATACCTGTTTGGGCAGCCATTACACTGTTTTCACCAATTTCAACATTATGTGCAACCTGAATAAGATTGTCGAGCTTCACACCTTTTTTAATGAGGGTTACACCCATGGTAGCCCTGTCGATGGTTGTATTGGAGCCTATCTCAACATCATCTTCAAGAATTACTACCCCAATCTGAGGTATTTTTTCAAATTTGCCGTCAGCAGATGGGGCAAAACCAAAACCATCGGAACCAATTACAGCACCTGAGTGAATAATACAGTTAAAACCTATTTTACACCCTTTATATATTTTTGCACCCGGATATATTATAGAATTATCTTTAATTTCAACATTGTCGCCAATATAAACCTGGGGGTAAATTTGAACGTTATTACCAATAACAACATTTTCGCCTATGTATGAAAAGGCCCCAACATAAACAAAATCGCCCAAACGGGCTGATTCACTAATAAATGATGGCTGTTCAATTCCGGTTTTTTTGGGTTTTGACGCCTCATACATACGTAAAAGTTTAGCAATAGCCTGGTAAGCATCATCAACCCTTATGAGAGTTGGGCTTATGGCTTGTTCGGCAACAAAATCCTTATTTACAATAACAACCGAAGCAAGGGTTGTATAAATAAACGGGGTGTATTTTGGATTAGCCAAAAATGTTAAGGTTCCGGGTTTTCCCTCTTCAATTTTAGAAACATCGCTAACAACTGAATTTGGGTCTCCTTCTACAACACCGTTTATTAATCGGGCAATTTGCTGAGCTTTAAATTCCATTACAAAAAATTTGGTGCAAAACTACAAAAATATCTTACTTAAACCCAAATTTGTAAAAAATGAGCCCAAATTTGCATTTGAATCAGTATTGTAACAACATATGGATCGAATACGGTTAAACAATTTTGTTGGTTTTTGCTTACTTGTAACGAATTATTTTGTACGGGAGTAAAAAGCCTAATTAACGTCATATATAAATTGTCACTACTGTCCGATAAATTTTTCGATAAGCTGCTATAATGCCGACTTATTGATGTGTCCTTACAGTACACTACTGAAAATTGGGGTCGATTCATCTTTACCTATATTCTGTACATGACGGCACTGTACCGTTAGGGACTAAAGATCGGTAAAACACTTAATTGAGAATTGAACTTTTG
>JBBIVA010000150.1:0-6725 GCA_037439945.1 Marinilabiliaceae bacterium | reverse complement strand
TAATTAGATATTAACCGGTATATTAACTTAATATCCGGGGCAATTTTATGGAACCTGGTTTCCGGCAAATTTAAACTGACTGTTTTACATGGTTTTTTGTTTACCTTTGATTGCTAATTAATGCAACTATTAATGGAATTAAAAGATTTTAAAACCAGGGTGAAGGTAAAGGCCGAACCCGGTGATGTTTACTCAGCTTTTACAAATCCTTTTACCATTGAATTGTGGTCGGGCTATAAAGCAGTTTTTGGTACTGAGCCGGGAAGTGAATTTTCTATGTGGGATGGTGAAATTTCAGGATTGATAGTTGATCTCGTGCCTAATGAAAAAATAGTACAGGAATGGTTTTTTGGTGAACAGGAAACCCCTTCAATAGTCACCATTAAAATTTTTCAGGATGGGTTTAATAGTCAGGTTGATCTTTTGCATACAAATATCCCACTTGAAGTTTATGATGAAATATGCCAGGGTTGGAAGGATTATTATTTGGGGGCAATAAAGGAATTTCTCGAAATTGAATAAGGTATTTTGTAAACATCAAATTGCTTTAAGACTTAAATCTAAACTTTTTATATGATGGGTTAATGCACCCACAGAAACGAAATCAACACCTGTTTCTGCATATTTTCGAATTGTATCAAAGGTAATGTTACCAGACGATTCTGTTTCAAATTTACCATTTATAAGTTTTACTGCCTCTCTGGTTAATTCAATACTGAAATTATCAAGCATTACTCTGTCAATTCCTCCAATGCGCAATACTTCATTTAATTCAGTAATATTTCTTACTTCAACTTCAATTTTTATCGATTTACCATTACTTTTCAAATAGTTTTTTGCTGAGTTAATCGCATTTTCAATTCCACCGGCAAAATCAATATGGTTATCCTTAAGCATTATCATATCATAGAGCCCCATTCTGTGGTTTTCCCCACCGCCAATTTTAACAGCTTCTTTTTCAAGAAATCTTATACCTGGGGTAGTTTTCCTGGTATCAAGAACCCTGGTTTTTAATCCTTCAAGTTTATCAACATAGGCCCTTGTACTTGTAGCAATACCGCTCATACGTTGCATAACATTCAAAACCAGCCTTTCTGTTTTTAATAATGTTCTAACTTTTCCTTTTATAATAAAAACAATATCTCCGGGTTTTACATTGGTACCATCATTTATAAACCGTTTAACCAGGATATCGGGTTGGGCAAATCTGAAAATTGCCATTGCTATATCTACCCCTGCAATTATACCTTCTTCCTTAACAAGCAAATGAGCAGTCCCAACTGCATTTTCATCTATACATGAGTTTGAAGAGTGGTCACCATCACCAATATCTTCGTTTAACGCATTTTCAATAAAGGCAATTAGTTTATTATTACTCATCTTGTTTCTCTATCCTTATTTGAATAATCAAGGTTTGGCTATCAACGTTTTTTGTAAGGAATTGCATTCTGAATTGACCTTTTGGACAGGAATATGTACCTATTGCAAAAGATGAATTGTCTCTCATCCCCTGGTGGATTATCCTGAATGAGGTAGGTGAATTGTTTTCGAAAAAATCTTTAATCATATATTGAGCCTGTTCCTTGCTGAAAACCCCTGATTTAGAAGGTAATATTAATTCAACTTTGCTGTTGAGATATTCAGCAAGTTCTGATGCATCTCCTTTTTGAGTTGCAGTGGTAATTCCCTGTGGAAAAGAATTTTTAGACTGCCCCTGCACAATGCTTAAAATAATAAGGAGAAAAGCCAATGTTAAATTAATTGATTTCATTATTTTTAAATTTTCTTCAATTATAACGTACAAAAACTAAACCACAAAATTAATAACCGTTTTGTTGTAGGTAAACTAAATGCTTTATACGAATGAAATTTTTTTTGGTTATGGTTGGTAAAACCGATGAACACTGGCTTATAAAGGGAATGGAGGAATATTTTAAACGAATTTCACGGTACATACCTATTCAAACTGTTGTATTACAGGATGTTAAAAAAGGGAAAAATATGTCCGAAAGTGTGATTAAAAAAGAGGAAGGTAATCTTATTTTAAAGAAAATATCACCTGGTGATATTGTTGTTTTGTTAGATGAGAATGGTGCATTTTATAGTTCGAGGGAATTCGCAGGGTTTGTGCAAAAGCAATTGAACAGCAGTGTGCGCAATCTTTTTTTTATAATTGGGGGTGCTTATGGTTTCTCTGACGATGTATATTTAAGATGTGATTTTAAAATAAGTCTATCGAAAATGACCTTTTCCCACCAAATGGTACGCCTGATTTTTTCCGAACAATTATACAGGGCTTTTTCAATTCTCAACAACGAACCTTATCACCATGATTAAAAGAATAAGAGTTATTTTTTTGTTACCTTTTAGAAATCGTTTTCTGCACGTTTATTGTAGTTTTTATAAAATAACTACATAAAATGTGGTACAGCCCGAGTTTTTTAATGAATTGTTTAATCTTGCCGGTTATAAACCGCAAATAAGACAGAAAATTCTAATTTAGATATGAAGTTTACTTGCCATGGTTTTTAATGCAAAACAGGTACTAAATGGTAAAATTTTAAAAAAAACATAAGGAGATGAATAGTCGCAGATATTTTTTATCCCTTATTTTATTAACTCTGATGTTTTTGACTTTGGGTGTAACAATCCGTTTTTTTTTCAGCCAGAAGGAAGATAAACCATTCTCCGTAAGGAAAGTTGAGAAAAAAGTTCAGCAGTTGGAGACCCGTATGGCAAAACTGTTATTTTCTATTCCATCAGTAGCTTTGGAGTCACATGAGAAATTATGGAAATGCATTGATTCTCTTAAAACAAATGATATTGATTTGTTGGTTTACCAGGGTTTTGACCTGGTGGCCTGGTCTAACCAGTTACTTCCGGTAGAAGGAATTAATCCTCAATACTTAAGGCAGAAACTTGTAAGGTTGGATAATGGTTGGTATTTAACTTCAGTTAAACAGGAAGGGCAAATTCTTTTTCTGGCATTGAGTGTTTTGAAAAACGAATACCCTTATCAGAATAATTTTATTAAAGATGGATTTCCTGAAGAGTTTGGACTTAGTTCAAATGTAAAAATAGTAAGGGAATCTGATAATGAATCAATGGGGGTAAAAGACAGAAACGGACAAATTATTTTTTACCTGTTACCTACATCTTCAAAAGGTGGATTTACAGCTTCAGATATTATTGCAAGCTGGTGCTTTATAATAATGCTGGTAATGCTGGCATGGTTTTTTTATAAACTTCAAAAGAGGTATGCAGGGAAATGGTTCTCAAATTATTTATGGTTTTTTTCATCTGTTGTTTTTTCAATTGTTTATTTCCTGGTTTTATGGAAAGTGGAATTGTCAGTTTTTGAAAATAACATTCTGTTTTCACCCGGACATTTTGCCGTGTCAGACTTTTTACCTTCACTGGGGATGTTTTTGAATATGGCAGTAGGTTTGTTTTTAATATCTTTTTGGTTTTTTAAATATTATAGAATCCCGGCATTATTTTCAGGTAAAAAACACAAAAGGATAAGGGTAGTTAGCGGTTTAATTATCTTTTTACTAATACTTGTTTTTTTCTTAATATATATAAATCAACTGTTTTATATCCTTGCCGAGCATTCATCGGGCCCAATGGTAGTGTTTAAAATTATTGACCTCGATGTAGTTGCACTTACAAAGATTTTAATCATTGCCTTTTTATTATTATCATTCTTATTAATGTTCGAGAGGGTTATTGTAATATTTCTTATTTACATCCCTAAACTTTATTTATTGTATTCGTTAATAGGTGTCACAGTTTTAATAATGGCCCTATTTAAAGGTTTGGGAATTGGTAATAGCGATTGGGCATTTCTTTTATTCATACTAACAGGTGGTATATCTGTATATTCACACCGCAAACCCCACATGGGACATTCATATACAACATTTCTTTGGTTTGCCGCACTGTTTGCCCTCTATTCGGGTTCCGTAATGATGGATCTTACCCTAAAGAAGGAAGAAGCAAACAGGGAGTTATTAGTTGAAAACCTTTCATTTCAGCTATTACGTGATGAGGACCCCGTTGCTGAAATGTACTTGGTTGATATTGAAAAGCAGCTGCCGCATGATGCTACTTTAAAACGGCTTCTAGTACAACCAAACCTTGATCAGGATGCAATACGTAACCATCTTTTAAAATATTATTTCTACGGCTATTGGGGAAGGTACGATTTACAGATAATTCCTTGTTGGCCAAGGGGCGACCTTTATATCCATGAAACCGGGGAGATCAGGAATTGTTATTCTTATTTCTACAAAATGGTTGAGAACTTCGGATACCTTATTACCGGTAGTAACCATTTCCATTATTTAGATAATAATAATGGAAGGGTTTCATATTTTGGGGTATTCAGATTTTTTACCCATGATTCAGATAAGGAAACTTCCCTTTTTATTGAATTGCATTCAAAACCTTTTTTTGAGGGGATTGGATATCCCGAATTGCTTGTTAGCCAAATGGAACAATCTCGTGTTAGGTTGTTAAATGAGTATTCACATGCAAAATACATTAATGGTCGGTTAGTTAAAAGGTCAGGTGATTATCCTTATAAAAGCACTTTTCAAAAAGGGAAGTCTGTATTAAATGAAAAAATATTTTTAAAGGAGGGTGATTATTCACATCTTGTTTATCAACCCCAGAAGGATGTGGTAGTAATCCTTAGTAAAAAACACTATTCACTGTCAGATGTGTTTATGGCGTTTTCAATATTTTTTATTTCTTTTTTTCTTTTTGGTGCACTATTTATTCTGTTGCTCCAATTAAGGTATTACGGACTTAACTTTATATTATCTATTCAAAAAAGGATTCAGGTTGCCTTTGTTTTTCTTTTATTGATTATGCTTGTTGTTGTGGCCTCTGGTACAGTTTATTATTCAATTAAGCAATTTGAACAGAAACATTTGGAGTTACTTGAGAATAAGATCCAATCGGTATTACTCGAACTTGAGTACAAAATTGGTTTTGATGGGCCCGAAACTACTAATCCAGGGGAGTATCTTAATTACCAGTTACAAATGATCTCAAGCGTTTTTTATTGTGATGTTAATTTATATGGTGTTGATGGTAAGCTTATTGGAACTTCAAGGCAGGAGTTATTTAAAAAGGGCCTGGCAGGTACCCAAATGAACCCTAGGGCATACATGAGTTTGGTTTATACCGATGCCGTTCGTTTTCTCGAAGAAGAGAGAATAGGGAATCTTCAATACCTTTCCTTTTATGTACCATTATTAAGCCACGATAATCGTCTTGCAGGTTTTGTTAATATTCCATATTTTATTGGTAATAATGAACTTAAAGAGGAAGTGTCATCGGTAATTGTAACAGTTATTAATTTTTATCTCGTATTTTCATTTCTTGTTATCGGATTTGCTGTTTTTCTATCCAGGCAGATTACTCGCCCGTTATTGATGTTACAAACAAAAATTTCTGAATTAAAACTTGGTCATCAAAATGAAAAAATTGACTATAAAGGAAATGATGAAATCGGAGGGCTGGTAAATGAATACAACAGGATGGTGGTTGCATTATCTGACAGTGCTGAAAAACTGGCAAGGACTGAGAGGGAGTTGGCATGGCGCGAGATGGCCAAGCAAATAGCACATGAAATAAAGAACCCATTAACTCCAATGAAGCTTAGTATTCAATACTTGCAAAGGGCATGGGGTGACCAGGTTACCGACTTTGGTTCATACCTAACCAGGGTAACCGATACATTAATTGAACAAATAAATAAATTATCATCCATTGCATCTGAATTCAGCAAATTTGCTCAAATGCCCTCAGCTAAGCAAGAAGTTGTTAACCTGGTTGAGAAGGTAGAAAACAGTATGGTGTTATTTCAGAATTCAACTGAAGTGCCAATCTCCCTGTATAACAATACCGGTTTATTTGTAGCAGTTAAAGCCGATGGGGAACAGCTTCTGGGGGTATTTAACAATTTGATTAAAAACGCCATTCAGGCAATAACCGATGAAGAATCAGGGAAAATAGAAATTGTTATAAATTCGGTTAACAGCAACGTTATAGTTGCAATTAGTGATAATGGTAAAGGAATGCCGGTAGAGATACAAAAGAATCTGTTCGTTCCAAGTTTTACAACCAAAACAGGCGGAATGGGATTGGGGCTGGCTATTGCCCGCCGGATAGTTGAAAATGCAGGGGGAAATATTTGGTTTGAATCCCGTTTTGGAGAGGGGTCAACTTTTTTTGTTGAATTACCTCAATTCTTTGGTTCATTTCGAACTACTACACCCGTTTGAGCCCAATTGTCGGCCAGCCTGTAGCCCTTTGTTAACAAAAACCAGATATCAATAAGGTTAAGAATAGGTATTAACAAAACAAGCCCCCTTATAACTGATTTTTCGGGGAAACCCGTTAAGGGTAATTGCTGAGGAACTGTTACAGCCTTAATATGCATAAGTTTTTTACCAAAACTTTGCCCACCCAAAAATGGGAGAGAATCTTTGGTTAGATGATAAATTAAACCAAACATCCAACCTATCCTGGGAAAAAGGCAAAGACCCATAACTATTGCAATATCAATAATTGTTGCTATTAATCTCTCAGTAAGAGGTGCTTGTTCTATAATTTCAGGTTTCTCTAATAAGGTATCCATTTAAGAATCTTCTTTTGTTGGGCAAATATAAATGATATTTGTTCTTAAAGGAATTTTTAATACGATATAATTT
>JBBIVA010000149.1:0-6739 GCA_037439945.1 Marinilabiliaceae bacterium | reverse complement strand
AAAAAATACAGCCATGAATTAAATTCCGCAATATTATTTGTTTAAATAAATGAATTCCGTTAATTGGTAACTCATTCAAGTAATTTTTTGCTAATAGTGTTATCCTAAAAACAAGGCATATTTATTGAGTGTTTTATTAAACAAAATCAATTTTTGAGCAACTTTATTGGCTATTTTTATAATTTTAACCCTATTTGATTAATTTAAGGCAATATTGATGCAATTAACCGTTAAAAATCAACAACACGAATTATTTATGGGCCGTTGCCTTCAGCTTGCCCGTAATGGTGAAGGTTTAACCTGGCCAAACCCAGTGGTGGGAGCAGTTGTTGTTTACCAAAACCAAATAATTGGCGAGGGTTATCATCGTAAAGCCGGAGGCCCACATGCCGAAGTTATAGCAATTGAGTCGGTAAAAAATCATGATCTTTTGAAGGAGTCAAATTTATACGTAAACCTTGAACCATGTGCGCATTTTGGCAAAACACCGCCATGTGCCATGTTAATTCAGCAAAAAAAAATCGCTACTGTAGTTATTGGTTGTGTAGATTCATTTTCAGAAGTTGCGGGCAAAGGAATTGCCATGCTTAAAGCGTCGGGGGTGAATGTTTTAAGCGGGGTTTTAGAAACAGAAAGCCGCGAGCTAAACCGTAGGTTTTTTACATTTCACGAAAAAAAACGCCCTTATATTATTTTAAAATGGGCTGCAACACAAGATGGTTTTATTGACATAAACAGAACTGAAGGGCCCGGAAACCGTCCAACCTGGATAACCAATGAACATGCAAGGCGATTAGTTCATTTATGGCGTACCCGTGAAATGGCTATTCTTATTGGATCAAACACAGCCCGAATGGATAACCCTTTACTAACAGTACGTGGTTGGTGTGGCCCAAACCCAATTAGAATAGTTCTTGACCGTAATGGAACATTACCACCAAACCTTGCTCTTTTTAATGGTGAATCACAAACATTGGTTTTTACAGGCAATAAAGATGTATATTTTGATAACTCTGAAACAATTCTCATCCCTGATAATACAAATCCAATTATAGCGATTCTTGAAACTCTTTACAAAAAAGGAATTCAATCATTAATTGTTGAAGGTGGTTCAGTTTTGCTTAATGCTTTTATTGATATGGGGTTATGGGATGAGGCCAGGGTTTTTACAGGTAACCAATGGTTTACTAACGGGGTTGTGTCCCCTGTACTAAAAAATAAGCCTGTACAGTTCGAAAAATTTGGTAACAGTAGTTTGTTTATATATCGTAATAATTAGTAATTTAGAAAACCACCTTCAAGCACTAAATTTTATGGGGCTTATACAGAATATTACCCAAATTGTGAGTCCGATTTTATTGATTGTTTATATAATCAGTATCTTAATTGTAGTGGTTTATACTGTTCTTGAAAACCGCAACCCGTTAAAAACAATTTCCTGGGTATTGGTTCTTATTTTACTTCCTGTTATTGGCTTTATATTTTTTATATTTTTCGGACAAAACTTTCGCAAAGAAAAAATTATTGCCCGCAAAGGTCTTCGCAATCATGAATCATTGTCAAATCTTGCCCACGAACAAATTAATCATTTATCGGAAGGTGAAATATTTGAAAACCCATTACTTGAAGAAAAAAGAAGTTTAATAACCCTGTTGCTTAACAATAGTAGTGCTGTTATAACCATTGGAAATAATGTTAATGTATTGCAAAATGGAAAAGCAACCTTCAGCGCAATTATTGATGCACTTGAATCGGCCCGGCATTTTATCCATCTTGAATATTATATTTTTGAGGAGGATGAAATAGGCGGTATTATAAAAGAAATTTTAAAACGAAAAGCCTCACAGGGAGTTGAAGTTCGATTGATTGTTGATGATGTTGGAAGCTGGGAGCTTAAAAAGCCATTTTTCAGGGAGATGCACAATGCAGGTATCCATGCGTATTCATTTTTGCAGGTTAGGTTCCCAAACCTTACAAGCAAGGTTAATTACCGTAACCACCGTAAAATTATTGTAATCGATGGTCAGATTGGCTTTTTAGGGGGAATTAATATTGCCGACAGGTATGTGAAAGGAAGCTCTGATTACGGTATTTGGCGCGATACCCATTTAATGATTGATGGCGATGCGGTAAACACCCTTCAAACGGTTTTTTTAACCGATTGGTTTTTTGTGAGCCAAACAGAGCTGCACGACCGTAAGTACTTCCCTGTTAAAAACCCATTGGGGCAAAAAATGGTTCAAATAGTGGCCAGTGGCCCCGATAGCGACTGGCCTGCAATTATGATGGGTATTTTCCAGGCAATTGCTGCCGCAAAAAAATACGTTTATATAGCAACCCCATATTTTATGCCCAGTGAAAGTGTGCTACTGGCGCTCAAAACTGCCGCACTGGGAGGTGTGGATGTCCGAATTATTATTCCCGAAAAAAGCGACGCTTTTGTTACACTGTTATCGTCGCGGTCATTTATTCGCGAAATGCTTGAAGCTGAAGTAAAATTCTATTTTTACCTAAAAGGGTTTTTGCATTCCAAGGTAATGATAGTTGATGATACCATTTCAGTTATTGGTTCAGCTAATATGGATTTCAGGAGTTTTGAACAAAACTTCGAAATTACTGCATTTATATTTGATGATGAAACATCGGTGGAATTGAGAAATACTTTTCTCGAGGATATAAATAACAGTAAACGGGTATTGGCTGAAGAGTGGGGCAAGCGGCCGCTGATTGAGAAAACAAAAGAATCGTTTGCCCGTTTGGTAAGTCCTTTACTTTAATAATTTCATTTTCTTTATAATATTAGCCATTAAACCGTATTAATCAACATATTATGTTCATCATCCTGAATGTTGACCCCATTAATACTATTAAGGTTTTAAGCTTTTAACCGGTTGGGTTATACATATCAGCTTAAAAAATCATATTTACCAGGATTAATATTACCACCGCTAATTATAATGCCAATACGTTTTCCCTTAAAATAGCCCTTATTTTCAATCATAGTGGCCAACGGCACTGCCGACGATGGTTCTGCTAAAATTCCTGCATGATTTAGTAACAAAACCATGGCAGATTTTATTTCCTCTTCTGTTGCCGTAAAAATATCGTCAACATTTTTTTTGATAATTTCAAAAGTCAAATCACCCAATGAAGTTTTTAATCCATCGGCTATTGTATCGGGGTATGTTGAATAAATAATACGCCCCGTTTTAAATGAACGCATAGCATCATCGGCCATTTGGGGCTCACCGGCAATAACTTTACATTTATTTAATAAATGCTTTGCTGCAATTGATGTTCCGCTTA
Organism: Marinilabiliaceae bacterium; assembly: GCA_037439945.1. Lineage (GTDB taxonomy): Bacteria > Bacteroidota > Bacteroidia > Bacteroidales > Marinilabiliaceae > CALEUX01. The sequence continues at coordinate 3,433 of JBBIVA010000149.1, read as the reverse complement.
GCAATCCACCGCCACCAACAGGTGCCATAACAACATCAAGAAAACCCGTTTCTTCAATTAATTCAATTGTTGCAGTTCCCTGTCCGCAAATTACCTGAAAATTGTTGTAGGGATGAATTACCCTTGCCGCGGTTTTTTCAACAACTTTATTAAGGGTTTCTTCCCTGGCTTCCAGGGAAGCTTCACAAAATGTAATAATACCTCCGTTATTAATAACTGTTTGCACTTTTATTTCCGGCGCTGACACCGGCATAACAATATAAGCCTGTATTCCCCTTATTTTGGCAGCCAGGGCAAGGGCTGCGGCATGGTTCCCCGATGAATGGGTTGCAACGCCTTTGAGAGCATCGCCATCCGATAAGGATAACACGGCATTGGAAGCCCCCCGGAACTTAAAAGCACCTGCTTTTTGTTGATGTTCGCACTTAAAAAAAATCTCGGCCCCGAACAATTTGTTCATCGAAGAACTTGATATAACTGCCGTACGCCTTATAAATGGCTTAATTTTTTCATGAGCCGATAATAAATCATCAAATCCCGGAAGTGCCATAAATAAATTATCGTTAATAACCCTAATTAATGGTGCTTGATTTATAAATCTATTATGTGATTTACAAACATATTACCCCCGCTTTTTTGGCTTAAATTACAAATTTGGGTAATAATTTAATACAAACAAAAAGCGGAACCTTTTTGTTAACCGCAAAAAGATTCCGCCTTAAGAAATTTTATTTTATATTATCCAAATATTGAATAAGCCACAGTTAATCCACTCATAACCACTGCAACCATGGTCATAAGTTTAATTAAAATGTTTAATGAAGGCCCTGATGTATCTTTAAATGGATCTCCTACTGTATCACCAACCACACTTGCCTTGTGGGTTACACTTCCTTTACCGCCAAGGTTGCCTTTTTCAACATATTTTTTTGCGTTATCCCATGCGCCACCGGCATTATTAAGCATACATGCCAAAGTAAAACCGGTTGTTAAACCACCTATAAGCAATCCTATTACTCCGGCAACACCAAAAGTAACCCCAACTAAAACGGGAACCGCAATTGCCAAAAGTGATGGAAAAATCATTTCCTTTTGTGCCCCTTTGGTAGAAATTGCTACGCAACGGGCATAATCAGGTTTTGCTGATTTGTCCATGATTCCCGGTATTTCGCGAAACTGACGGCGAACCTCCTCGACCATATCAGCTGCTGCTCTGCCAACAGCTTTCATAGTAAGGGCACAAAATACAAATGCCATCATAGAGCCCAAAAATATTCCTCCAAGCACCATTGGGTTGAATATTGATAAATCATATGCTGAAACAAAATCGGGGATAGATGCAGTGGAAAGTTCAACCAACTCCTTACCTTCAACTCCAACAGGGGACTCTCCACGATAAAAAAGTACATTACCAACAGCCTTATAACCTTCAACCGAAGCGTCAGCCATTTTTCCAAGCCATAAACGAACTTCTTCAAGGTAGGCGGCCAGCAAAGCCATGGCAGTTAATGCAGCAGAACCAATTGCAAAACCCTTACCAGTTGCAGCGGTAGTATTACCAAGCATATCAAGGGCATCGGTACGTTCACGCACTTCAGCAGGTAATTCAGACATTTCAGCATTACCACCAGCGTTGTCGGCAATTGGTCCGAATGCATCTGTGGCCAAAGTAATGCCTAAGGTTGAGAGCATTCCAACAGCCGCAAAACCAATGCCGTAAACTCCCTGTGCAAAGTTTGTAAACCCACCTGCAAATCCGTAAGCAGCAATAATACCAACTACTATAGTAACAACCGGAATCCAAGTAGAAAACATACCAACAGCGATACCATCAATTATGGTTGTTGCCGGGCCCTGCTTTGCTTGGTTGGCAATACCTCGTGTGGGTTTATATTCATCAGAAGTAAAATACTCGGTTCCTTGTCCAATAATAACTCCTGCAAGCAAACCTGCAATAACAGATCCGAATACACCCCAGGTAATCCAGTTAAAATAAGCCAGTACAGCAAGGGCAGCCAAAATCAATATTGAACTGCCACCAGTGCCAATTAGTAAGGCATGAAGCAGGTTTTTCTGGGTAGCAGATTCTTTGGTCCGCACCATGTAAATACCTGCTATTGAAAGGATAATCCCTATACCGGCCACAATCATTGGTGCAATAATAGCCTTCATCTGTTCAGCGCCTGAAAGTGGTAAGGCTGCACCAAGAGCCGCTGTAGCTAAAATTGACCCACAATATGATTCATAAAGATCGGCCCCCATACCAGCAACATCACCAACATTGTCGCCTACGTTATCGGCAATTGTTGCAGGGTTTCTTGGGTCATCTTCCGGAATATTGGCTTCTACTTTACCAACAAGGTCGGCTCCCACATCAGCAGCTTTGGTGTAAATACCACCACCAACACGGGCAAATAAAGCCTGGGTTGAGGCTCCCATACCAAATGTTAGCATGGTAGCGGTAATCTCAACCATTTTATGATGATCAGTTGTTCCTGAGTGTACAAAGGTTAGGCCCATAAATTCAAGCCCGGCTGCCATATTTTCAGGTGTAAATATTATATCGTTTAAAAACCAGAACCAAAGGGCAATATCTAAAAGTCCGAAACCAACAACAACAAGACCCATAACGGCACCACTACGGAAAGCTATTTTAAGCCCCTGGTTTAAAGATGTTGATGCACCATGAGCGGTCCGGGCCGAAGCATAGGTTGCTGTTTTCATACCCAGAAAACCGCAAATACCAGAAAATAAACCCCCGGTTAAAAATGCCACCGGAACAAATGGGTTTTGAACACCTAAATAGGCAAGAAGGGCAAGAAGTACAACAAGTACCACAAATACCAAAGCCACCACCCTATATTGCCGCTTTAAATAAGCCATTGCTCCTTCGCGCACATGCTGGGAGATCTCTTTCATAATATCGGTACCTTCTGAGTTTTTCATCATTTGCCTGAAGAAGTGCCAGGCAAAATAAAGTGCAATTACTGAGGTAATTGGGACAAGCCAAAATACAGGATTAATCATAAAAGGTTTGTATTAAATTATAAAATGAAATTGGGTTCCTTACAAAAAAAACTCTGCTTTTCAATTAAATCAAATCCATCTCCTTTATCCCGACCCTAACTTTTGATTATTGGAAATAAAAACGAAAATAGCGAATTTATAATCAAATTGGCATTTGAAACCATGACAATTTATCCAAATTTTTGCTTTAATTACAAACAAAGTGTTAAATATAGCCTAAAGTTTTGCTTATTCAATGAAAATTCAACTCAAAATTATTCTAACCCATAAATGCAATAAAAAATTTGGATTATATTAATTTAGGTACACTGATAAAAACCGACGAAGTAAACCCGGAAATTTGAAGCCAGAAAAGTATTCATTCTGAGCCAAATTTCACCAGGCTTAGAAAGCTATTATTAAAATA
>JBBIVA010000148.1:4143-6761 GCA_037439945.1 Marinilabiliaceae bacterium | reverse complement strand
ATAGGGACTTAGAAACCGGTTTAATAAGGACAACAAAATTCTCAAGGTTTCTTCGTTTTATAAATTGAACTAATGAAAAGCAAAAAAAGCCCCGGATTTAATTTTCCGGGGCTTTCATATAAAATTAAAAAAAAAGGTTTACAAACTGTCGCCAAAATCTTGTTTAAATTTTGCAACAAGTTTATCAGGCCAATTGCTTGTAACATCCAAACGGCCCATAAAAAACCTTAGTACTTTAGGTTCATCAACAAATTTAAGCCCTCCAATAAGGTCTTTGTTTTTAAATAACCAGTTTATCCTGTCAATAAGAAACATTGTTTGCGAAAGGGTGAATACCCTTCTTGGGAATGCCAGCCTTAATAATTCCATATCTGAAAGCAAATCTTCACCATTTTCGAGTCTAACACTTGAGATTGTTCCTCTTTCCATGCCCCTGATTCCTGATACAATAAACAAAGCTGCAGCCAGTGCACCTGCAGGATACTCACTTTGTGGTACATGGGGTAAAAATGCTTTTGCATCAACATGGCACCCCAATGCACCGGCCGGGGTAATAACCGGAACACCCAATTTGGATAATTCATTAACCGCATATTCAATAAATGATGGAGATTGGCTTATAACAGTTTCATCGGTTGTTTCTATTAAACCCACGGCCATTGCCTCTATTTCACGTACCGACATTCCTCCATAAGTTAAAAATCCTTCGTATAGGGGCACCAAATCGCGCATTTTTAAAAACAGCTCGTTGCTATTTGTACAAATGCCACCCCCGCGGGTTGAACTAACTTTGCGACTCGAAAAATATATTATTTCACAAAGACTGCACATAGTGCGTAAAATTTCTTTTATGCCGGCATTTTTAAATTCGGGTTCGCGTTGTTTAATAAACCATGCGTTTTCACCTATAAGACTGGCATCCAAAACAATTATTAAACCGTTATCATCTGCAACTTTACGTACATCACGCATATTTTGTATCGAAAATGGCTGACCTCCAATAAGGTTGGTTGAAGCCTCAAGGCGGATTAGAGGTATGTTTTCCTTTCCATATTTTTCAATTAAGTCTGTAAGTTTTTTAATATCAATGTTTCCTTTAAATGGTTGATTACTTTTAATTTGAAGAGCATGGTCGGTATAAATTTCAAATATTTCGGCACCATTTATTTCCATATGGGCTTTTGTGGTGGTAAAATGATAATTCATTGGAACCTTATGACCGGGCCGTATAAAAGTTTGCGAAATTATATTCTCCGCAGCCCTGCCTTGGTGCACCGGTAAAATATACTCCTTGCCAAACACTTCTTTTAGTGCGCTTTCCATTCTGTAAAAGCTTTGTGATCCTGCATATGCATCATCAGCCTGATGCATTGATGCAACCTGGTTGTCGCTCATAGCGTTGGTACCACTATCGGTTAGCATATCAAGAAAAACATCATTTGTATTCAATAAAAAGGTATTATATCCACCCTTTTTAATGGCATCAAGGCGCTGGTTTACCGGTTTCAGGTTAAGTTTTTGCACAACTCTTACCTTGTGCAGTTCTACTGGAATGGTTTGTCCATTTGAGAACAAAATTTTTGTAGGATTACTCTGGCTCATAATTTGTTTTAAGATATAGGTTTTAAATATTAATATATTTTCCTAAAATAGTTAATTATTGTTTCTTTTTGGTATCAAAATATAATTATTTATCACTTTTTTGTCAGTTTTTATTTCGTCCTGTTAAAAATGAATTTATATTAGTTGATTTTAAATTTTTCAGGGTAATTACTTTTATTAATATGAAACTGGTTAAATTTGCGGTTGATGAATTTAGGTAATCATTTGCCCCGTAGAAAATTTTGTTGTTTTTTTGCCAAACTAATTTTTCTGCATATGAGAGTTGTGATGGGGTATGTATTATCACCCGTATATTATTTTTGTTTTGGGTTACTTTTGGGAATATTTCACCCATTACAGGTATTATCAAAATATTTTGGCGGTTACCATGCACATAAAAAGTGTGTAGGTTTTTTAAATTTTTTGCTGATAAAAATTTTACACATTTTAGGGACCAGAATTAAGTTTTCAGGATTTGAAAAAATTCCTTTAGGCAGACCTTTGATAATTGTTTCCAACCATCAATCACTATTTGATATACAAGCCATTGTTCATGGATTTGATTACTGGCACCCAAAGTTTATTTCCAAAATTGAACTTTCAAGAAATATCCCCAGTATTTCATATAACTTGCGTAACAGTGGGTCGGCCTTAATCGACCGGAAAAATGGCGCCCAGTCGATTAGAGAAATAATAAGGCTTGGAAAGCTAATTGAAACCAATAACTATGCAGCCTGTATTTTTCCTGAGGGTACCCGTAGTAAATATGGAAAAGTAAGAACTTTTCAGGAGGCAGGCATAAAAACATTGCTCAAAACATCACCTTCGGCCATAGTTGTACCTTTTGTAATTGATGGTCACTCAAAGTTTATGAAAAAGGGCTATTTCCCTTTACAATTTGGCGAAAGATTAAATTATACAGTGCTGGACCCAATTGAACCACTGGGCAAAAATGGTGATGAAATTGTTGCAGAATGTGAAATGATGATAAAAAGAGCATTAGGACAGTGAAAAAA
>JBBIVA010000148.1:0-4043 GCA_037439945.1 Marinilabiliaceae bacterium | reverse complement strand
CTTTTCAAAGATATCCTGAAAAATATCTTTAAAGCGGCCGTCATATTTTTTAAGGATTGTATTTTTTGTAGATAAATACAGGGGCCATTTTTTCATTATGGCCTGGTTGAAACAACTGTGAGCAAACCCTGATATACTCTCATCAGTATTATACATTGCCAGGGCAACACCGTCACCATCAAAATCATATACGTTAAATGACTGTCCCTCGCTTCCATCTTCAGGGGTAAAGGTAATGGTTAACTTACCTTTACCTTTTACTACAAAATCAGTGGCCCTGTACTGGTCTCCAAATGCATGACGGCCAATACATATTGGATGTTCCCAACCGGGTACCAATCTGGGTATATTTTTTATTATTATAGGTTCACGAAAAACGGTACCGCCCAGTATATTACGAATTGTACCGTTTGGTGATTTCCACATACTTTTAAGTCCAAACTCATCAACACGGTTTTCATCCGGAGTAATAGTTGCACATTTTATCCCAACATTATATTTGCGGATTGCATGGGCAGCGTCAATCGTTATTTGGTCGTTTGTTGCATCACGGCTTTCAATTCCCAGGTCGTAATATTTTATATCAAGATCAAGGTAGGGCAGAATCAGTTCTTCCTTAATCATTTTCCATAAAATCCGCGTCATTTCATCCCCGTCAAGTTCAACCACAGGGTTTAATACTTTGATTTTGTCCATAAAATTGATGGTTTTATATTATTCTAATACTAATCATTTTACACAAACAATTCAATTAATTCATTATTGAGGAAGTTTTAAAAATTATGCTTTTAAATTCAATTACAACTATTGTCAATTATAAACACATTTAATATTCAAAACTTATCCCCTTATCCGGGATTACTTTTTTAATCAGGCAAATGCCGGCAATTTGTTGATAATGAATAAATATAATTTAATACAAATCGAGGTTAAAATTTTGCATCAACATTGCCAAAGCCGGATTTTTTTGTATCATAATATTTAGTTTTTCAGATGCTGTAAATCCTTCATTTGGCTCATTTTGAACTTCGGTTACAACTTTTGCAATAATCTCAATTGTGTTGTTACTGAGCCTGTTTTTAAGATAATTGATCAAGGCTGGTTTTTCCTTAATTAATTCTGTTTCTTGTATTTGATTGCGCAAATCCAAAATTATTTTATTTCCGCTTTCAAGGGTGGGATTTTGATTATTTAAAATGCTGAATAATCTTGGGTTTTCTTTTTCTATTTTATATGAATACTCTTTCCATAGAATTAACAAATCTTCATTTGAAAACGGTTTATTTAATTCTAAAACAGGCTCAGTAACCCTGGTATCATTTGTTACTGTATCATTTTCCTTGTTATTACCTGTTTCTCCATTAATTAATTCCTTAATTATTACCGATGGAATTATTTGCTTTTGATTGCTTTTTGATGTATTTGTTCCTGCTATTGGCGAAGTTGAAATAATGCCACCTGTATTGGTTTTTGGTGACTGGTCTTTTAACTTAAGAGCTTTTTTTTTTCGGTAAGGATACGTGCCAAACTTAATAATGCAAATTCGATATGCAACCTTTTGTTTCTTGCCACCTTATAATTCAAATCGCAATTTGATGTTATTTTTAAGGCTTCGAAAAGAAAATCCTGATCGCATAGTTTTGCCTGCTCAACATAGCGTTGCCTAATTGAAACACCTACTTCGAGCAAGTTAACGGTTTGATGATCGCGGCACACCAAAAGATCTCTGAAATGACAGCTAAGTCCATTAATAAAATGGCTTCCATCAAATCCCTTGTTTAAAATTTCGTTAAAAATCAGAAGTGATGATGTTGCATCCTCCCTTAAAATTGCATCAACCAATTTAAAATAATAATCGTAATCAAGAACATTTAAATTATCGATAACCTGTTGGTAACTAATATTTTTACCCGAAAAAGCAACGATCTGGTCAAAAATTGATAGTGCATCTCTCATAGCACCGTCTGCTTTTTGTGCAATAACATTAAGGGCCTCCTCTTCTACCGTAATCCCCTCCAGGCTTGCTACATGCTGTAAATACTCTACTGCTACTTCAACTGTAATGCGGTTAAAATCAAAGGTTTGGCAACGTGATAAGATGGTTGGTAAAATTTTATGTTTTTCGGTTGTTGCAAGGATAAAAATAGCGTGGGCGGGTGGCTCTTCCAAAGTCTTTAAAAATGCATTAAAAGCCGAAGGTGATAACATATGTACCTCGTCTATTATATACACACTGTATTTACCAATTTGGGGCGGAACCCGCACCTTGTCTATTAAAAGGCGAATGTCATCAACTGAATTGTTACTTGCCGCATCAAGTTCATGAATATTAAATGATCTATTGCTGTTAAATGATTTACAAGAATCGCATTGATTACAAGCTTCAATTTCGGGAGTAATATTCAGGCAATTAATTGTTTTACCAAAAATCCGGGCGCAGGTAGTTTTTCCAACACCACGGGGGCCACAAAACAAATAAGCATGAGCTAATTGTTTATTTTTTATAGCATTTTTAAGGGTTACAGTAATATTACCCTGTCCCTCAACGGTATCGAAAGTAGTTGGTCGGTATTTTCGGGCAGAAACTATGTATTCCATACTAAAACTGCTGTTTTATGCAGTTTTACAAAGATAGAAAAATTGATGTGTGCAACAAATATGGATGAAGAAAAGGTATTGTAATGTTTAATGGTTTTTAATAACAAATTATTGATTTATTGAACATAAGTTGGATAACAAATTAAAAAAAATCTCAAATTTTGAATTTGTTATTAATAAACAATTAGTAATGTTTTAGTTTAGGTAATACAATTTATAAATTTGTAAATAAGAGTTTATTAAATTATTTTTTTAATGAATTGACCGGCATAGTCTTAATCCCTGGTCAGGCCCAAAGCCATTTGCCTCAAAAAAATGTCTGTTCGACGTTTTGCAACGTTCTTCACTACCCATCCAACCCCCTCCTCTTTGAACCTTTACTTTACCAGCCGGAACATCAAAGTCCGAAAACCAATCATTACACCACTCCCTTACATTACCCGACATATCATAAATCCCCAACTCATTAGGAACTTTACTCCCTGTTGTTTTAGTTCTGTTTTTGTTTTTTTTGATTACATCCCAATGCCAGTTTCCTTCCAATTTTTTTTCACCCGAATTAACCCAATACCATGCAACATCATCAATTTTGTTTCCCCCACTGAAAAAAAAGTTTTTGCTTTCCTGTCCGCCGCTAGCGGCATATTCCCATTCAATTTCAAATGGTAACCGGTAACTGGTACTTTTTATATTAAATGTTACTAACCACTTTTTATCATCGAATTCACTTTTATTTTCTTTATCGGGCTCTTCTTTATTAATTATGTAAAATGGTTCCAATCCATCTTTAATACTTAACCTGTTACAAAATTCAATACAATCATACCAGCTTACCATCTCAACCGGAAAGGTGTCACCTTTGAAATGTGATGGGTTTTTTCCCATTATTTCAGTCCACTCTTTTTGGGTAACTTCAAATTTACCAATTAAAAAATCATGAATAAATACCTGTTTACCATACATATTAGAGTTTTTATTCACGAATTTTCCACCTTTAACATTAATTAAGTTGTATTTATTATCTGAAAATGTTTGTGGTTTTTTTCCGCACGAAATTAAAGATATAATGCCCAGGAAGAAAATAATTATCTTCATAATTATAAAAGGTTTAAAAGTAAAAGGCTGCTGTAAAATCAATTAAGCAAACTGAATAAATTATCACTACTATCCGATAAAAAGTTGTTTTGTAACTAACATGACAAAAGTTCAATTCTCAATTAAGTGTTTTACCGATCTTTAGTCCCTAACGGTACTGTGCCGTCAGGTACCGAATATCGGTAAAGATGAATCGACCCCAATTTTCAGTGTCCTGTAGGGACACCTCAATTAGTTGGCATTATAGCATCTTATCGAAAAATTTATCGGACAGTAGTGATAAATTATAAACCCTGATTAGTCATTAGAAAGACAATGAACTAATGACTTAGCCGGGATTAACCCTACCG
>JBBIVA010000147.1:0-6992 GCA_037439945.1 Marinilabiliaceae bacterium | reverse complement strand
TGTTGAAAATATGGCTATTGTAAAAGCTGCTTAAATCGAACTCACGTTAAATAAATAATTAATCTTTATTTTGTTAAAGCTGCACAAAGGTAAAATTCATGTTTTTTATATTCAATAGCCATTTTATAAAAAATATAAACACGTTAATAAACAACATTTTTTTGATGATAAAAGTCATAATATTGTTGATAAATATATATTACTAACAGGTTCTAACCTTTATTTTACAGCATGGTTAAATTAAACCCGGGAAAGAAACTTGCATGGATTTAATAATTCTGGTTACCAGTGGGGGGGTGAACAGCTGATTTGAAAACGGTGATTCGCCCTAAAACTGTCATCCTGGTAAAATCTGAAAAAAGCGTAATCTGCTTACAAGTTTGAGAAAAAAATAAAAATCATCATTTTTTTGTTTACAAAAAGCTATTTTTACCTGCTTTTGAAAAATAACCCTACAAACACATTAGTAAAATTATTAACGGCATAACATTAATAAAGCAACAATAATGAGAAAAGCATTAATTCTATTTTTAGCACTGCACTTAACCTTTGCAGGGAAAGTAAGAGCCGATGAAGGTATGTGGCTTTTACCACTTATTCAAAAACTAAATATTGAAAAAATGCAGCAGATGGGATTAAAACTATCTGCCGAAGAAATTTTCAGCATAAACAGTGCAAGTTTAAAGGATGCAGTTGTTATTTTCGGCCGTGGGTGCACAGGCGAACTGATTTCTGACAAGGGACTGATACTAACAAACCACCATTGTGGTTATAGCCAGATTCAGGCACTTAGTTCAGTTGAAAACAATCACCTTGAAAACGGTTTTTGGGCTTACTCTTTAAACGAAGAGATACCGGCGCCAGGTTTAACGGTTACATTTTTAAAACGAATGGAAGATGTAACAACCCATATAACCGAGGGTCTTAATGAACAAATGAACTTTGATCAAAGAATGGATCATATCAGGAAAAAATCATTGGAAATTTCAAATAAGGCTCAAGAAGGAAATCATTATCAGGCACTTGTCAGGGATTTTTTTGCCGGGAACCAATACTACCTGGTAGTTTATGAAGTTTTTAATGATGTCCGTTTGGTTGGAACCCCTCCATCATCAATAGGGAAATTCGGATACGATACCGATAACTGGATGTGGCCACGCCATACAGGTGACTTTGCACTTTTCAGGGTTTATACAGGTAAAGATGGAAAACCAGCAGCATATTCATCAGAGAACATTCCTTTTAAACCGGCTCATCATTTACCGGTTTCGATAAAAGGATTTGAAAAGGAAGATTTTGCAATGACCATTGGGTTCCCGGGCAGTACTGACCGTTACTTAACATCATGGGGTATTGATGAGCGTATGAATATTTTTAATTATTCGTTAATAAAGGTTAGGGGGGTTAAACAGGATATATGGTCCCAGGCAATGGCTGCCAACGAAAAAGTAAGGCTTCAATACTCATCAAAATTTGCCAGCAGTTCTAACTATTGGAAAAACAGTATTGGTATGAACCGGGGCCTAAAGGCTTTAAATGTAATTGAAAAAAAGCAGCAAATTGAAAAACAGTTTGGTGAATGGATTAAAGCCGATGATACCAGAAATAATAAATACAGTAGTGTATTGTTAACCCTCCCTGAAATTTATGCCGGAAGGGCTGAAGTTTACCAAGCCAGTAATTTCTTGCGCGAATGCTTGGTTCGCGGTACAGAAATACTATCGTTCGCCGCTAATGCTAAAGAACTGGAAGATGCATTAACTTCAAAAGACCAGGGAAAAATTAATAAGGCCAAAGATGCTTTACAAAAAAGTGCAGTAACTTTTTATAAAGATTACGATGCCCCTACCGACCGAAAAGTATTATCAGCCATGCTTAACCTGTTTGCCTCTGAAATTAACTCAACCTATCATCCATCGGTTTATAATATTATTAACAAAAAATTTAAGGGTAAATATGATGCATATGCATCATACCTTTTTACCAAATCTATTTTTGTAACTGAGGAATCCTTAAATGCATTTTTAACCAAGCCAAATTTAAAAAAGCTAAAATCTGACCCGGCATATACTGCTGGATTATCAGTTTTGGAAATGGGGCGCAAATTATCGGAAATTATAAGGGAAGCTGAGAAAAAAATCTCAACATCAAACAGGTTGTTCATTGCCGGATTAATGGAAATGAACCCGGGTAGGGTATTTTATCCCGATGCTAACTTTACAATGCGCTTAAGTTATGGTACCGTTGGAGATTATGAACCCCGCGACGCGGTTATATACAAACACTATACAACATTAAAGGGTGTTATTGAAAAGGAAGACCCAAATAATTTTGAATTTGTGGTTGCCGATAAACTTAAAGAACTCTATACCAAAAAGGATTATGGAAGGTATGCAGCACCCAATGGGGAACTTATTGTGAATTTTACAACAAATAATGACATTACGGGTGGAAATTCAGGTAGTCCGGTAATAAATGGTAAAGGTGAGCTATTTGGACTGGCATTTGATGGTAACTGGGAGGCTATGAGTGGAGATATTGCTTTTGAAAACGACCTTCAAAAATGTATTAATGTTGATATCAGGTATGTTCTGTTTATTATTGACAAATTTGCAGGTGCCAAAAACCTTATTGACGAAATGACTATTGTAGAGTAAGATTTCGAAACTGTTTAAATTTAGATATAAGATGTTTAGATGTAAGACAGATAGAGAATATTTTAAAGTTTTTATAGATGTATTGGCATATTTCCAGACCTATCTATCCGTATAATAATCTTAAATCTAATCATCTTAATAAAAATTTCAATTTAAAATTAAACAGTTACTTAAATCCCTATTAAATTAACCTGCCGGATTATGTATCTGGCAGGTTTAATTTTTACCTGCGGTGTTAATAAACATTAAAAACACCCCGTTTTACAAACCATTAAGTAATTATTAAATAGTTTAGCAAAAATGTTTTAACCTCACACAAACAGCCCATTAAACAAGTGCAATTGTTAAAACTCTAATTATTACAGCCATAAATAACCAAACAACAACTATAGCAAATAAAATTAGATTATGTATAAAAAAATAATTAAAAAGCTTATTGTTTCAATTCTTTTAATATCATTTTGTTACCCATTAAAGGCTGACGAAGGGATGTGGCTGCCCTTTAAAATTAGTCAGCAAAAATACCTTGAGATGAAAAGAATGGGCTTGAAAGTTCCGTTAGATTCAATATTTAATTTAAAATCGCCTTCGCTTAAAGATGCAATAGTATCACTTAACCATGGTTCATGTACCGGAAGTTTTATTAGCAAACAGGGTTTACTATTAACCAACCATCATTGTATAATTGATGATGTTCAATATCACAGCTCTGTTTCAAACAATTACCTTGAAAAAGGATACTGGTCGAGGAGCCTTGCTGATGAATTACCCTTGCCTGGAAAAACTGCTTCCATACTACTTAATACAATTGATGTTACCGACATCATTATTAACCAGCTACCAACTGGCGCAAACGAACAAATACGTACATTTTTAATTGATAGTATTAGTAATTCAATAATAACTCAGCAGGAGTTGGGATTAAATATTAAAGCAGAAATAAACCAGTTTTATGAGGGGTCAATGTTTATAATGTTTATTAGTGAGGTATTTGAAGATGTAAGACTGGTTGCTTCCCCGCCATCATCAATGGGTCAGTTCGGTAAAGATGATGATAACTGGATGTGGCCCCGCCATTCATCAGATTTTGCACTTTTAAGGGTTTATATGGGCCCCGATGGTAAACCTGCTCCTTTTAATTCTCAAAATGTTCCGTATAAACCTGTAAAATCATTGGTAATAAATGAGGGTGGAATAGTTCATAACGATTTTACTATGGTAATGGGCTATCCCGGAAGAACACAAAGATTTATTTCATCATATGCAATTGAGGAAATCGAGCAAATTATTAATCCGGTTATAATTGATGTAAAGGGTTTGAGGCAATCCATCTGGGATTCTGAAATGAAAAAAGATGACAATCTAAAAATAAAATATTCATCAAATTATGCCGAATCAAGTAATCACTGGAAATATGCAATTGGTCAAAACCTTGCCATTAAAAATAATAACCTTATAGAAAAACGTGGGGAGTTTGAGCATATTTTTTTAAACTGGATTAAAGAAAACAATAATACCAACGAAGAATACAAAGACATACTCCCCTCGTTGGCTATGATCCATTCCCACCGCAAAAGCCTTGTTAAAGTTGCAACCATTACAATGGAAACTTTAATCACGAATTCAGGTATGTTTCTTATGGCCCTTGAAGCTCTTTACTACAAATCAATGTTGGAAGAAAACATCCATGACACCCAACTAACCATTAGTTTAACAAATGATTTTAACTCAGTAGTTACAGAAATGTTTAAAAACAGCAGCCCCGGACTCGATAAAAAGGTGTTTGTGGCTATGCTCGATTATTACCTTAAAAATATTCCAGACTCATTACGCCCCACTGATAAGGAACTATTTGGTTCCGGTAAGATTAATTCAAGTGACGATTTGGCAACACATATTTATTCACGGTCTGTTTTAACAAACATTGACCGTTTTAATCAATTCATTGCCAACCCATGCCTTGATAAACTTAATAATGATCCGGCCCTTCAATTTGCATCAACAATTATGGCCCATTTTGCCGAATCATATTTTATTCTGGAAGAATTTGATTCACAAATTGGATATTTAATGAGAAAATATATTTCAGGGCTAAAAGAAATGAATTCCTGCTCTGAGTTTTATCCTGATGCCAACAGCACTTTGCGCATTTCATACGGAACAGTACAACCATATAATCCACAAGATGGGATATATTTTAAATATTATACAACAACAAAAGGAGTATTACAAAAGATTTCATCGTCCGATTTATATACAATCCCAAGTGATTACCTGGACTTGTTAACCAATAAGGAATTTGGCAAATATGCCCAGGCCGATGGCCAGGTTCCGGTATGTTTTATATCAAACAATGATATTACCGGTGGAAACAGTGGAAGCCCCGTTTTAAACGGAAATGGAGAACTTGTAGGAGTGGCTTTTGATGGAAACTGGGAAGGAATGACATCTGATCTGGAATACAACCACGAATTGCAGAGGTGTATAAATGTTGATATCAGGCATATACTTTTTATCCTTGACAAATATGCCAAAGTAACCCACCTGGTTAATGAACTAACCGTTATATCAAATTAAAAATTAATACCCTAAAAAATTTGAAATTACTGAAAAACTATAACTATTGGCTGGCAAATTTATATTTTTGTAAAAAAAACAGCCTTTATGAATTTTAATTTTCTTGAGTTCCTATCAGCATTTATTGTTCTTTTTGCTGTAATTGATATTCTTGGGTCAATTCCAATTATTATTGATATCAGAAATAAAGGGGCAAAAATAAACCCATTACAGGCTTCATCCATTTCTCTGGTTATTTTAATAGCATTCTTTTTTGTTGGGGAAGCCCTTTTAGGGTTATTTGGTGTTGATATTTCATCCTTTGCTATAGCAGGTTCATTTGTATTGCTGATAATGGCTTTAGAAATGATACTTGGTGTTGAAATTTTTAAACATGATTCCCCTGGAGGAGCCACTATTGTGCCAATTGCCTTTCCGCTTATAGCAGGTGCCGGTTCATTTACCACCTTACTTGCATTACGGGCCGAGTTTGAAGTAATAAACATTATATCAGCCCTGGTTTTTAATATTCTGATTGTTTTCCTGGTTTTAAACTACACAAACAGAATTGAAAAATTTATTGGCAATGGAGGAATTTATGTATTAAAAAAGTTCTTTGGAATAATTCTGCTTGCAATGGCTATAAGGTTGTTTATGTCCAATTTTGCAGCTCTTCTTGCCGATTTTCTTGTTAAAGTAAAAGGTTTATGAGCACTCCTAAATTTTATGTTGTTTGGGTGGGCCGAAAAACAGGGGTTTTCAATAATTGGGAAGAATGTAAAAAACAGGTAGTTGGTTTTGAAGGGGCAAAATACAAATCCTTTAAAGATGAAAATGACGCAGTTACAGCTTTTAAAAATGATTATAAAAAACAGTTATACCTAAAAAGTAAAAATAAAGCCCCCCAAAAAACGCTCCACGGAGTGAACACAAATTACATACAACAAAGCCTTTCAGTTGATGCTGCTTGCAGCGGGAACCCTGGAGTAATGGAATACCAGGGGGTGCACGTTTTAACCGGAGATGTTTGGTTTCACAAGAAATTTGAATATGGCACAAACAACATAGGTGAGTTTCTGGCAATAGTGCATGGCCTGGCCGAACTTAAAAAAAGAAATATTAACATACCGGTTTATACAGATTCGGCCACCGCACTGGCATGGGTGAGAAAAAAAAAGTGTGCAACCAAACTCACCCCTGATGATAAAACCAAATCACTTTTCGATTTAATACGCAGGGCCGAAAATTGGTTGATTAACAACAGCTGGGAACAAAAATTACTCAAATGGGATACTGAAAAGTGGGGTGAAATACCTGCAGATTTTGGCAGAAAATAAGTTTCTGCAGTGAAAAAGTAAAAAGAAATCACTACTATCCGATAAAAAGTTGTTTTGTCACTAACGAGACAAAAGTTCAATCCTCAATTAAGTGTTTTACCGATCTTTAGTACCTAACGGTACTGTGCCGTCAGGTACAGAATATCGGTAAAGATGAATCGACCCCAATTTTCAGTGTCCTGTTGGGACACCTCAATTACTTGGCATTATAGCATCTTATCGAAAAATTTATCGGACAGTAGTGAAAAGCAATATAAGATTTAAGTTTAAGGCAAAACTTTGTTAACCACCTTATAATAAATTATTACGATAATAACATTCAATTCATGGTAATAACCGGAAAACTAAACTTCACCCTGTTGCCCGAACCATTTCCCTGGTTATTTTTCTTGTTTTCCGCACTTTTCTGCAACACCCATCTAACTACCTGTAAATCAAGTAT
>JBBIVA010000146.1:0-7200 GCA_037439945.1 Marinilabiliaceae bacterium | reverse complement strand
AAAAGAAAATGGTATTTTGCTTGTTAAAAAAACAGGGGTTTTTCACGTTTGACTAGCTAACCTCAAGAAAGTACTTGAAGAATTAAAAGCAAGAAAAGAGGTTTTGGTTTAATAAACCTGGTAAAAACATTTTATTCGGGGCTTCACATAAAGTGAGGTCCCGAATAAAACAACTTTTAATCAATAGCATAACCATAGGCTTCCAATGCCTTTTGGTAATCCTCTTCAGTAATTGTAATGGAAAATCTATAATGATTTCTATTTATTTTTTCCATCTCATAAGAACCCAGGTTTAGCGGATTGCTTAAAGAAGGGTCGTTCCATTGGTAAATCACTTCTTTTAATGAGTTAAAAACAATACCTAAAGAATCACACCGCAAGGGAATAAGAATTCCGGGGCCTTTAATCTCTTCTTTAAAATCTGAACCATTGGGGAGCATAATAGTTTTATAAAAATTACCATACAATTTAAACTCAATTTTAACCCCTGATGAGTTTTTATATGTAAAAAAAGATAAAATATCAGGATTTGGTTCAGAACAAGAAATACAAACAAATATTAAAGCATAAAAAAATAAACTTTTCATGTGTCTAAAATTTGATTTTTAATGGTTACATGGAACTCGACATAATAGTCATCCAACTTTTTGAGAACTCGTTCTCATGGCTCGTTTTATTTTACCAAACCTCCTCATATCTTTTAAATAACAAATCTAATTGAGCATCAGTAACTCCAATCGGTTTAAATAGTTTCAACCTGGTTTTTGGGCTACTAAAATCAAACGTCATCTTTAAACCATTTTGTTTTAAAGAGCATAAATTATTCGGAGCCTGACTAATAGCCAAGCCCCGGATAAAACAATTTTTACTCAATAGCATAACCATAGGCTTCCAATGCCTTTTGGTAATGCCAGTTGGTGAATTCGTATTCGTAATAGTCTTTTTCCTTCTTTATTCTCACTGAATGCCATGCATTAAAAAATAAAGGCGACTTACTTCCAAAGATATTATTACTCAAATCTTCCATCTCAGAACTAAAAATTACTACTTTTATAGTATCATTAAAGATTACAACTATTGAATCCGTCTTGTTTCTGCTTTGGAAAGGAGCACCTCCAGCCCCTCTGCCACAAAAGATTTCTGAAAGATTATAACTGTCATTCAATACTAAACCAATTGCAGACTGACCATCCCTTAAGTTGCCTTCATTTTCATAGACCAAAACATCAATTATGGCAATACTTTTGTTCCTTATCTTATAATAATAACAAGTCTCAGGATCGCAGGATAAAAAAAGCACAACAATAAAAGGCGAGATTAAAAAATATCTTAGTTTTTTCATTTGATTTCAATTTATAAACCTGAATAAAAATCAACTAATTCATCAATTTGCCCATTTGTAACCCCGGTGGGCTTATATAGTTTTAAACGCTCCTTTAAACTGCTAAAACCAAATGTTCTTCGTAAAACACCTTGTTCAAGTACTTGAAAGGTATAACCCGAAACATTTATTGGTCTATATATATTCCAATGAGAAACAGGGAGTATTCTCTATGGTAAATATTAAAACAATTAATCACAGTATGTTAATGCTTGATCGATATTTTAACGTGTTCGGAAATTACCAACCCTCTGATAAAAATCAGAAAAAAGTCAAAAAGCTAATATTATTAGGCATTATGGCCGCTACATATTTAACTAACTATTGGTGATAATATAATGCGAAAAACGATTTGTGATAAAATTAAAAACGATTTGTGTAAAAAGAAAATAACGCACCGGTTTTAATGGTGCGTTATTAAATATAGTTTAAAAGTCCTTTAATCATAGCTTGAAAAGGCTTCAACCTGGGGCACTCTCCTAAATAATCCTATATCAACACATTTTAAGGCTCTCTCAAGGGTTCTTAACATGGCGGGGATTATATCGCGTTCATAAAATTCTCTGGCCCTAATCGAGTAATCTATTTTGATAATCTCCTGCTCGCATATATCTCCTTTGTCAACACCTTGGTTTGCCCAAAACCATGTAGCCGCCGTAACAGGCTCCCCTCTTTGATAAGCCATTTTTATAGCTTTAGCCCCACGACCGTAGGGTAGGGGGCTCGGGTGAAAGATTATCGTTCCATGATTGGGGCGGTTAATCTCCTCCCTCGTTAATATTTTAGTTAAAAGTGGAGCAATTGCAATGTCAGCTGGGCATGAATCAACCACTGAATGTCCAAGGCTTTTAACCAAGTTGTAAGATGCTGTATAAGCCAACGTATCTGGCTCTCCAAGAATTAGTATTCTCATATTAACCTCCTAAATATTTAAAAGACTGTACGGCCCTAAAGTGGCCCCCATATCCGGAGGCGCACCCAATGGTGCCATCGTTAAATTTCTTTCCGTTTTTAACTCTTGACCTATGTATAGAGGCGGCCGATCTTGCCTTATTAGCCCCATATAGAGAGGCTCCAGTTTGTTCCCACCGTTTAGAGTATCTTAGTGCCCCGCATAATTGGGGGTGAGACGTATGGAAGAAAGTTGGATAGGCATGGCCACACCGACCGCGACCTTCTAAGTGGTATTGGCAAATAGCGTCTAAGAACTTAGTACCCACTCCAATTCCTTGCCATTCGGGCATTACAACAAGGCGGGTAGAGCGGTATGCATTTGCCGTAAATAGTGGCGCCACGGCTACATGACAAACAGGCTCTCCATTTATAACGCCAACAAAGTATTCGGCCGCAACAGGGAGCGGTAGGTCTAAATAATAATGCGGCTTAAAATACCGGAACACACTTCCTTTGACTTTATAAATTTCAAGCTCGAGTTGTGGGCGTTGCCGAAGACAGTCACGGGCGAACCGTGCCTCCTGAGTAAAGTAAATCCAGTCAGGTTGTAGCCACTCGATTATATCATAGTGGCATGATAATAGCACTATTTGCCCGGTACCTCGCTTCCACGTTTTAGAAAAGGCGGCGGCACCTACTTTTGCAATTTGCCTGTCAATAACACTACTAAATTCATCTACGACCGCTCTTTGAGGCCTTTCAACGCAAAGCCTTGCAAGGCCTGCTCGAAATTTTTCCCCATTACTAAGCACCCTGAAGGGCCTCAGCCAAGAGGGTACATCACCAAGTCCAACAGCTGATAAGGCCGCTGTTACCTGGTTGAAGTCGCCATCTGGTGCAATGGCGTCAATTATTGGTTCATCGTTGGGCCAGCCCGCATAAAGGTCATGCATGGGTTCACTAAAAATGCGCTGGCCAATACTTGATTTGCCCGAGCCGGACGGCCCAACAACCAAGCCAATTTTCCAGTCCATCCCTTCTATCGGAATTTCAGCAACATGGTTCCACTCATGCCCGTTTTCGGCATTAAATAGCGATTTCACTCTGTTAGCCCTATAGCTATTATAGTTCTCGCAGTTGTGGTTAATTTCAATCTTCATACGCTAACAACTTTTAAATTAGTTAATCCAACTTTGCGCAAAACCTCATAAATAAGTTTCTGCTCCTCTTCGCTGCCGCACTTAACCACTATGGCGAACTGCGGCTTGTACTGATACTTTGTTTTACTCATTTTTCTACTTTTTTATATATTTGTAATCTCTCTCAAATTAAAAAGGTGCACACACACCTACCGAAGGCATTTGCCCCTGGCGTGGTGTGTGTGCACCTTTGTGTATTGAGAAGTTGAGAGAGCTCAATACGAGCCGGGGGCTCTATACCCCGACCCATTTGATTAGTTATTTTTCAGCTTTTCAATGGTTTCAATCATGTAATAAGGAAGCTCACCCGCTTCGCTTTTACGGTCAATGTGAACGTTTAACAACTCCTGCTCCTGCTCGGTTAATTGGAGTTGAAGTGGCTTCTCGGCTTCTACATCCCATGTTATAATTCCGCCGCCACCTTGCCTTATTTTCAACTCCGCAAGTTCTTCGCTGCTGAACTCTACTTTTCGCTCGATGTGTTTAGCGGTTAACAGGTCAAGGTAGGTTCCCTTCTCAGGCAATAACTGAGGGATGTAAAGGCGGTCTTTAACGCCCAAAAAAATGGTTTTGTTGCTTTTCTTTGTCATATCAAAAATTTTAATTTAGTAACTAATTAGCAGTTCATTTTCTTTACCAGTTATTATCAAATTGCGCCAGCCTAAACCAACCGGCAGAGCGTAACGGTCCTAACAAAGCCGGTACGTATGTTAAAAGCATACCCATGCCCCCGTTAAGCACTAAATTTCCCAGCACGGTATTCTGCACTGTTAAATCGAAACTATTATTAGTGTTAACTATAATAAGAAATTGGCCTGGCTGCCCACCTGTTAACCTTATAAAGCCTGCCGCATTGCTTCTTGACGCATAAATTGTACTAAACATATTTGTATCAACTATTGTTGGCGTACCGGATGTACCTGACACTAAAGAATTTTCAAAATAACCCAGGGCAAAATTTCCTGTTACTTTTACCCCGCTATCATTTACCTCCAGTTTATTATTTCCATCACTGCTTTCAAGAAGTGTATAGCCCTTTGCAGTAACAAAGGGGTTATTTCCCGCTACGTCTTTTATTTGAAAATACTTAGTGGAACCCCAAAGACTTAAAAAACCTTTAGTGGAAATCTCTGTAACACCGGAAACGCTTTTTAATGAAAGTATGGTTGAAGGTTTTGCAAGTAAATTACATTTAGTGTTATATTCATCAACTCTAAACCCACCAGGTGTCCACGATGAATATAAAACATATTTAGCGTTAGATGTAATTTCTATTTTAACCCTTAACGTGGTATGCAGGGCGGTAAATGTTTTGTTGACAAATGCGTCAATATTTAGAACATCGCCAGGAAAATAAAAACCTGACATCGGCTCATTTTGCAAATGAACAACATTGTTAAGCCCATCGGTTATTGTAATAGTAGCATTAAAATTAATATCATCAAAAAAACTGTCAGCTTCTAACTTCAACTGTGTAATATATGCGTTTTTTAGATTATAGGATGATAATGAAAACCTAAGAGAAAAAGAAAGGTTATAGCTATTTCCGGTTATTAAGTTGGTTGTTAAATTTGATACTGTAGTGGTTAATGTTCTTGATGAATTAATATAAGATGTGCCGAAACAATTATCATTAATATTAGGGGGAAAAGATAAATTTCCAAGTATACTTCCTTCAATAGAAGAGCCTCCGCCCGCGGTAGATGATAAATCAAAATTACCAATACGAACACCATCACGCGAATTAATTATGTCACGCACAATAATTTCATTGGTTGCTGAATTAATATCTATTACATTACCAAATTGCAACCTTCCATTATTAAGAGCAAAAAGAGCCCCTGTTGCGCTGTTTTCTCCTGCCCAATTTGTTGACTGTAATAACTGCCCTGTTAATGACTGTGCAATCAAACTTTGTTGTATTGTCAAATTACCGTTGGCACCCCAAGATATTTTATTCCCTGCTAAATGCCCTGAACCATCAGCATTAAGCTTCCATTTCTCACCTGTTGACCAAATTGAACCAGCGTTGAAATTGCAACCTGCTATCTTGTTTGTTGAACCAAGTTGAAAAACAGGAACATCATTTATGTAGCCACCAATACCCCAATCATTATCATTCCAATTTGTAAACACTAACCGGTTGGCATTATTTCTATGCAAGCTAATATACCCATCCTTGTTTAATTCAAGGCCCGGAGCATTGGCTCCTAATACAGAACCAGAATACAGCCTTGTATTATCAAAATTCCAACCGGCTATCCTTGCATAACCATTGGAGCTAATCGCAAAGGCTTCATTAACCCCGTCACGGCTTCCCCATATACCATAACCAGATTGCCCGGGAATACCAGAAAGTTTCCCGATACGAAGACGTGTTTTACCTGCCAGTGAAGCAGTATTAACACCATCCAAAACATCCATATAAGGCGCTCCATCATCAGATGAAGTAATATAGATTGAGCCTTGACGGTTGGAATCAGAAACATTACCAATGCGAACAAATTCATCGCCAGCTTCAGGAGCACTTCCTTGAAGAAAACTACAAAAATAATATTCAGGGTTATTTACCTCATAATCCTCTACCTTTAATACCGTCACCTTTGTATTTCTTCCATCGAATCGTTGAGCCTTAATGATATCCCCGGGTACAAAAACTTTTCCTTTTCGTCCATTATCATTATCGAATCTTAAATCCCAAAGGTCTCCAGCGCTAACGTGACTTATCTTAACGACATCACTGACCCACAAGCTTCCGTTGGTAGCCCTAATCTGATTAGCAACCAGTTCATAAACGTTCATTTGTCTCCTAACAGTCAACTTATCAACTGTTAAATGATTATCTGTTGCATCGAGTCTCCAGCCAGAACCGGCAAAACCTGACGAAAATATACCTGCTGTTGAAAGGTTGTTTTTGAAATATACCCCATCAGTATTTACACGCAAACATAAATCAGTACCAAATTTTGCAATACCCAAACCTATAGATTCAGTACTCCATCCCCTGATGCCCCCCATTTGCCAATTTTCGTTATACCAATTAAAGCTGATTGCTTTATTTATAGCCGCGATGGATTGACCAGGGGGCTGCGGGCTTATTGACCCGCTCGAATTATTTACAACAAGGATTTGATTAGCTTCGGTAGCAGCAGCCAATTGGGGCGTTTGATGTGAAAAACCAGGGGCATTTATCATTTGAGAAAAAACCCATGCGCCTGAAACGCTTGCGTTTTCACCTTTACGCGGAAATGCACTTGCCGCATAGCCTTGTAGTGCATCGGAATTAAAAGCACTTGAGCGGCTAAGCAATGACGCAGTTGCACTATCCCAATAAACTATTTGATTAGCTGTTGGGGAATTAGATATTGTTGCAATACGCCTGTCATCAATAGCCCAAAGGTTATTTACCCCATATTGAAGCTTAGTAACCTCCTGTTGTGTATCTCTATTAAATATGATAAGCCCACTGGCTACTGTTGCACCGCCCTGACGCCTGTTGAGTTGTAAATTGGCGTCATCTACAGTGATGGTATCAGCCAGCCAGCGGTTGACAGTCCCATGTATTGTCAAATCTTTAATGGTAAAATCCTGTGTTGAATCGCCCGCTAATTTGGCGTATCGTTGGTCGGATTGGGTTTTGTTATAATAAGCAGACTGTAAATCACTAATGAGAACATAATTTGCAAGATTAGCAGTTATTTGATTAATATTTGCGCTTGTTGCCAC
>JBBIVA010000145.1:0-7210 GCA_037439945.1 Marinilabiliaceae bacterium | reverse complement strand
AGGGTTAATCCCGGCTAAGTAATTAGTTCATTGCCTTTCTAATGACTAATCCGGGATTAATGTCGGTATTTATGTTGCAGGTAGTACATATTAAAAACTGGCGTAAAAAATTGTCAATTGAATAAAACCCAAAAAAGGTTTAATTTAATCGGTTGGTATTTTAAAGGTTACATGTTAATTTTGAATCAATAAAAATTTCACTATTTATCAGAAGATAGACATTATATGACACACATTTACCAAATGCGAAGAACTGCGTTTTATGTTTTATTAATTATTATAATAATAAGCTGTTCATCAAAGCGGTTTGTTACAAAGGCACTAAAATACGATGAAGCCGGTATGTTTCAGGAAGCCGCGGCCCTTTACCTGCGATCACTTATTGCAAACACCGATAACATGGATGCCAGAATGGGACTTTTGCGAACAGGTAATATGGTATTGGAGGAAAAACTTAACAACTTTTCAACTTTTCATCGTAACAACCAGCATAAAGAAGCCGTTTACGCTTTTCATGATGCAGAAAGATATTATAAGGAAGTAGCTTCAGTAGGTGTTAAATTAGACTTTCATGAAAAATACAATGTCTATTACAATGAATCCAGGGATAATTATATATCTCATTTATACAGCGAAGGAACTAAGGCTCTCAATATAGAAGCATTTAATTCGGCTGAGCCACTTTTTTCTGAAATTATTTCGATTGATGCATCATATAAAGACTCCCGTGCATTATGGGTAAAAGCAAAATATGAACCCATTTACCGTGAGGGCTATGGAATGCTCCAAAACGGGTACTACCGTAAGGCTTATTATATTTTTGACAGAATTTTAAGAGATGTTGGGACTTATAAAGAGTCAGTTTCGCTTAAAGACCAAAGTTTAAAAGGAGCTATAATTACAATCGGGATTCTGCCTTTTTATGTACAGGAGATGAGTTTTAAAACAACTTCTGATGAGTTAAGGGCCAAAACCATTAATGCGGTTCACCAGATAAAATCGCCATTTTATAAACTTATTCATGACCCAGTAATAAACAGTATTTCCCAAACCAATAGAGTTAAGGACCATAATACTGCAATGGCCTTAATTCAGGAGAACCTTTCAAATATCTCGGTACAAAGTGTTCTTTACGCTAAAATTATTAAATATGGGGAATATACTTCGCCAGTTTCAAAAGCAGAAAAACCCTGTTACATAAAAAAGGTTGCTGAAGTAACTAATGAGCAGGGACAAAAAGAATCGCGCAATGAATATCAGAAAACATCATACCTTGAATATAAGCAGCATAGCAAAGCATTTATAACTGTGGAGTTTTCACTTGTTAATTTAAAATCGGGCGAAATATTGGTTAATGATGTATTTACTTTGGAAGAAAGTGATAATATTGATTTTGCTGAATACAAAGGTAATTTCAAGGAACTGGTTCCGGGTGAATGGAAGAATCTGAACCAAAAAGAAGAAAGCGATAAGGTTTTTGATGATATAAGAAATGTTAACCTTTTGCAACAAAAATTCTCGGCAAAAAAGGAAATACGCAGCGGAAAAGAGCTAACTGGGCTCATTATCCAAAATGCCTCGGGCAGAATTGCAGCGAAAATTGAACAGTATAACCCGGAAAAATAGGAACCCTATAAAACAAGTCAGATAAGATTTATGCAACAAAAAAATCAAATTAAAAAAAAGGCTTTTTTATTTTATCCTTTTTATCTCCTTTTAACAGTATTGGTAATATTAATGACCTTTACCGGATGTTCATCAACCTCATCAGCAAAAAAAACTGTTCCTGTAAAGCCGGCATGGCTCGAAAACCGTCCGGTAAACAACCAGTATTACTTCGGAATTGGCTCGGCCATAAAAAAAGGCTCCATTGAACGTTACCGGAATGAAGCACGGGATAAAGCCCTGTCTGAAATGGCCGGTCAAATAAATACAATTATTTCATCGAATGCAGTTTTATATAAAGTAGAAGACAGGTTTGGAGTAAGGGAAATGCTTCAAAACAGGATTAAAGCTGAATCGAATGAATTTCTTGAGGGATATGAGTTTATGGACCAGTGGGAAGATGAAACCAGGTTTTATACAATTTACAGGCTATCAAAACCACTGTTTGAGAAAAATAAAGAGTTAAGAAAAAAAGTTGCTGCCGATGGCGCCTATCTTAAGTACCAACAAGCCGTAAATCATTTACATGGAAATAATTTTATTTTGGCATTTACACTTTTTGCCCAAACACTGGAAAATATTAAAGATTATTTACAGGAGGGTGTAGTAATTACTACCCAACAGGGTTTTCAAATTGATTTGGGTGGCAGCAGCCTGGACTACCTTGATGAGATTTTAAATAATTTAAGAATTTCACCAAGCAAAACCAGCATTATTATTACCGGTGAGGAACCAAATGAAAAGCTCTTTTTTACCGTATCCGACAATAAAAATAACCCGGTACCTGATATACCTGTTAAACTTAATTATTCAGGAGGATACCTAACAACAGACAATGGTAAAAGTGACAGAAATGGTGTTGTTGACTGTCCGCTTTTTAAAGCCCCTGCGCATAATTCAAGAGAAACAATTAGCGCATCAATTGATGTTCAGGCTTTAGCCCGAACTGCTTCATTCGATCTTGACATCAGAAGAATGATAGAAAAATGGAATTCAGCCACATGTAAGGTTCAATTGGAGTTTGTAAGGTAATTGGAAATAATATAGAGTAACCCCGGTTAATCCTTTAACTTTTTATTATAGTTTTTTAGATTTGTGACAATCAAAATTTATTGAAAACTATTAAGGTTTTCTCCTTAAAATGCACATTTTTGAAATAATCAGGAGAAATGAATTTGCAGGCCATGTAATTAGCCTGCTAACTGGTGCTGGAATAGCCCAATTAATTACCCTTATAATTAGTCCGTTTTTAACCCGGTTATATACCCCTGGTGATTTTGGACAATTTTATGTGTTTGTAGTAATAGCATCACTTTACGCAATTTTTAAAACAGCCTCACTTGAAAAAGCAGTTATTATTAGTAATACAAAAAAAGAAACTTCTTCACTTATTTCCTTTTCAATTCTGCTCATTATAGCTTCGGATGTTGTTTTACTAATTGTTTACCCTTTAATTAACCATTTCTCAACATTACTAATAAACCAAACCATTCCTTTTTCATATTTTTTGTTTTTCCTGATATACTCTTCAATATTTAGTGGTACAAAACTTTTTCAGGCATTATGTAACCGTCAAAAACAGTTCCGGATTCTTGCCATATCAAATATTATTAAGGCATTGCTTATGGCTATTGTTCAATTATTATTGGGCCTGTTAGGATTTGGGTACAAAGGGTTAATAATTGGTGGGATGGTTGGGTTAGCCTTCGGAATTATTTTTATTTTTTTTATAAACAAAGGTTTTTTAAAAACCTTAACCTTAAATCCCTTATTATATTTAACTTTTCCGGCTAAAAAATTCAAAACTTTTTTCTTTTATGAAACTCCTTCTGCACTTATTAATGAATTTAGCGTTCAACTTCCACTACTTGCATTTAAATCATTTTTTGGGCAAACTTTTGCCGGATATTACTCATTGCCCCAAAGGGTTTTAGGGCAACCAATGCAATTACTGGGGAAAAGTGTATCAGAAGTTTTTTTCAGGTCGGTTTCAGATATGGAAGAAAATAAAACCAGCCAGGAAAGATTAGCTTTTCAAACATTTAAAACCCTGTTTCTAATTGGATTATTACCATTTACTTTAATAACCATATTTGGTGAGCAAATTTTTTATTATGTTTTCGGTAATAATTGGGTTGAAAGTGGTTTAATCGCTTCTGTACTTGCTCCATGGATGTTATTTGTATTTGCAGGTTCACCCATTTCATCAATTTTTATAACAAAAAAAAAGCTGAAAATTTCATTTCTGCTAAATATCCTGTTGTTTATACTTAGGTCACTGTCTATTGTAGCAGGCATAGTTATATTTAATGATTTTTTTTTAACTGCATTACTGTTTGGAATGGTAAGTTTGGGGTATTGGGTTTTTATTTCTGTTTATTCGTTACATTTATGTGGAGTAAGCAGTTATAGGTCGGTATTCTTTTTATTAAAATGGATGATAATTCCTGTTGTTATATTACTAATCTTTAAAATAATATATGGTTGAGATTAATCTGGGAAATAAAAAATGGTGTTTTAAAAATAATATAAGGTTTATTGGCCATTTTTATAAAAATGAAACCCTAATTACGGGGTATGGCGCAATACAATATTTCGAAAGAATTAATACCCTGGATGAATTTAAATCTACAATTTCAACCCTTAATGGCCAATTTGCAATAATTATAAAAAAAGGTATTTATTTTTGGTTAGCAACTGATAAAATAAGAAGCTATCCGATTTTTTTTTTCAAAGAATCTCAAAAAATTATAATAAGTGATGAGGCAAGTTATTGCTTTGGATATAATTCTGAATACAAAATAAACAAGATATCAGTTGAATGTTTTTTGCGTACCGGATATACACTTAATAACAATACCTTGATTTCAAATTTATTCTCATGTGAGCCGGCGCAAATTGTTCAAATTGAAAATTCCTCATGGACAATAAACAATTATCCAATCTATCCCGAAAAACCTGATGTTAAAACAGATAATTTCAACGCCCTTTCAATAGAATTAAATTCCCTGATAGATAGGATTTTTAAAAGGTTGTTCTTTAATTTGAAAACAACACCAATTGCAGTTTCCTTATCGGGGGGGTACGACTCGAGGCTGATTGCGGCAATGGCGGCCAAATATCACCCTCAAAATCTATATTTCTTTTCATATGGGATTAAAAACCATAAAGAGTTAAAACTTGCCGAAAAGGTTTCAGAAAAGTTGGGTGTTAATTGGATATTTATAGAGTATAACAATAAACTAATTGAAAATTTTTTAAACGACCCTGTTTTCATTAAATATTATCCTTTTGCAAGTAACTATTCATCAATGTTTTACTTACAGGATTATTTTGCTTTAAAGGAGTTAAAAGAAAAAAAATTGGTTCCTGATAATTGTGTTTTTATCCCCGGTCATTCAGGGGATGCCCTGGGAGGAAGTCACATAAGTAAAAGGCTAC
This sequence comes from Marinilabiliaceae bacterium, assembly GCA_037439945.1. Classification (GTDB taxonomy): domain Bacteria; phylum Bacteroidota; class Bacteroidia; order Bacteroidales; family Marinilabiliaceae; genus CALEUX01. The sequence continues at coordinate 2,104 of JBBIVA010000145.1, read as the reverse complement.
TGAATTTCAAATCCGGTAAAAAGGTTTTATCGGAGATATTTGATTACCATTTCAATTTTATTAAATCATCAAAAAAAGAAAAAAACAAAATCATTGAAGAGATAAGAAAGTCAATTCCAATTAATTTGCAAATAAACTGGAAAGGTTTGGATTATTGGTACTTATATCAACGACAACCTAAATTTGTAATAAATTCATGCCGGGTTTACTCATTTTTTGGATACGATTATTTCCTACCCCTCTGGGATGACGAATTACAGAATTTTTTTCACTCTGTCCCAATCAGTAACCGAATTAACAAAAAGCTTTACAATAGTGTATTAACAAATTTGTTTAATGAATTTACATTAAATTTTAAAAATGAATTGGAGCCTACAATGGTTGAAAAGAAGATCAAAATTATTAAGCAAAAAATTAAAAGGTTACTTCCGCATTTTATAATTAATTTGTTTACCCAAAGAATAAGTCCTTTCTTTTACCACAAGATAACTTTGATATTAAAAAATGAAATTAAACCCCAATTTTACACCAAACCTGCCCAATCAAATTTTTATAATGCTTATATAATACAATGGTATTTACAATCACTAATGGTTGGGGAAAAAATTCATTTTAAAGATTAACACAAATCAGACTCTCACCTTATGTCCCTTAACTGAGTAGTACAGAATATAAACAAAGCAGGGAATGCATATCCAATAGGCATTTTGTGCGCCAACACCATCCTTTAAAAAACCATACAGAGTTGGTATTAATGCACCACCAACAATTGCAATTACCATTAAAGATGATCCTGCTTTGGTAAATTTACCCAAATCAACCATTGCAAGAGGCCAAATGGCCGGCCACATTAATGAACATCCCAAAGCCATGAAGGCAATAAAATATATTGATAAAGCTTCGGGTAACAGCACAACCATAAATGACCCGAAAATTGCCAGAACAGAACAAATCAACAGAGCCCTTGCCTGGCTTATATACTTGGGAATAAACAATATCCCGCACAAATATCCTATTACCATTCCTATTGGTGCAATCCAGGCATAATACTCAGTATTTGGTAAATTAAGGCTTTCAGCGTAATCAACCAGGGTCCCCAATGAAATTGTTTCAACGCCTACATATAAAAACAAAGCCAAAACCCCAAGGAGTAAATGTGGAAATTGCCATATTGATTTCTTATTGGCAGCATAAGGACAATCATCAGCACTTGATTCGTCCTCACCAACAGCTTTTACCTCAGGAAGCGAAGAAAATAACGCTAAAACCCCTAATAATAGAAACACAGCTATTATAATTACAAAAGGTATAAAAATATCGGTAAGTTGCACATCCTGAACACTTTTACCAATAACCAAAGCCAGAAACATTGGTGCTACGGGCCATGCAAATTTATTGGCTATGCCCATAAAACTCATACGTTTGGCGGCACTCTCAATAGGACCAAGAATTGTAATATATGGGTTAACTGATGCCTGAAGAAATGTATTACCCATACCACTAACAAAAGAAGCAACCAAAAAAAGCCAAAGGTTTTCATACCTTGCAGATGGGATAAATAGAAAAAAACCCAGAGCGAACATCAGAAATGATAATGCCATTGTTTTTTTATAACCAATCAAACCTATCACTAATGAAGCCGGATACCCAAAAATAAGAAATGCCGAAAAAGTTGCAGCCAATACAAGGTAACTTTCACCCGAAGATATATTTAAAGATTGCTTTAAAAGAGGAATTAAATAACTGTTAATCCCTATTGCAAATCCAATTGCAAAAAACATAATCCCAATTATAAAAATTGGAAAAATATATGAGTTTTGCCTGGGTACTGATACAGTTGTTTTCATAATCGTGTTTAAATTCTATTGATTAATTCTTTGTTAGCACAAAAATATAAATTTAATTATCATAACTACCAAAAGGTTTCAAAATAATAAATTAAAACTTTTGTAAGGTTTCGAAAAGCACAAAAGTTTCTTTTTATTATAATACATTAGGTTTTTAAATTCAATCCTATATCAAAAAAATCGGGAAATCATTAGTTGGTTATTTTTTAACCCAAATTTGTCTTTAGCCATTTTTTCTAATGACCGTCATTAGAAAT